>DAIBYH010000018.1 GCA_027424065.1 Candidatus Parcubacteria bacterium
CATCTTGGACCTCTTCGATCGTCGGCGTATGGTCGGCGGTGTAGCGACGGTTAAGTTCGTTGATGACCTGCTCAGTGACCTTCTGTGCTTCATCGCGGGAACCCTCACCCGTGACGCTCATCGCTTTCGCAATGGCATTCAGGATGCGATCGCCGTCGAATGGCACGATGCGTCCGTCCCTTTTTTTGACCTGCGTGAGATGATTTTTTGAAAAAATCATGGATAGTGATGGTTGCCGAAAGATCGGAAAGAATTTCCGTCGGAAAGTAAGAACACATTTCAAAATTTTCCCGCCGAAATTTTGAAATATATTCTTACGTCGATGTTTTTCTCCCGCCCCCGGACGAAAAAATTTTTATAAGTTTCGACATAGGTATTGTAGCACGCACGCAAGCTGTGGATAACTTGTGAAAAATCCATAAAATCACCCATCTTTATTGATCTGTCAAAAGATGGTGCAGTAAAAAAGAAAAAATCGGCCGTTTCCGCTGTGCGCCCCACTCTAAAAGGGTAAATGCTATAATGAAGACATGTCGGACCTGTCAAATCACGAGATCGCCGAGGCGCTCCGGGAGATCGGGGAGCGCCTTGCCATGAAAAATATTCCCTTCAAGCCGCGGGCTTATGAAAAAGCTGCGGAAGCGGTTGACGGACTGGATGAAGAAATACGGATCATCTATCAAAAAGGAGGGAGGAAAGCCCTTGAGGCAGTTCCGGGCGTCGGTATTTCCATCGCGAACTCCATCAAAGAACTTCTCGCGACCGGAAAGATATCCTACCTTGAAGGATTACGGCGGAAGACCGCCGTGGACATCGCGGAATTGTCGCGCATCGAGGGGTTGGGTCCGAAATCCATCAAGAAACTATACGATGCGCTCGACGTGCGGAACATCGATGATCTCGAGCGCGCGGCGAAAGAGGGGAAGATAGCGAAGCTCGAGGGATTCGGCGCAAAAAAGGAACAGAACATTCTCCGGAGCATCGGTTTTGCGAAATCGTCGGGCGGGAGATTCCTGCTCGGCCGCGAGATGCCGGAGATCCGCGAGATCCTGAAGAGAATATCCTCTCTCCGGGAAACGGAACGCGCCATTGTCGCCGGATCCGCGCGGCGCATGAAAGAGACCGTGGGAGACATCGACATCCTTGCCGTTTCCAAAGATCCGAAACCGATCATGCAGGCATTCACCTCCATGCCGGAGGTTGTCCATGTGATCGCGCACGGCGAGACGAAGTCGTCCGTGAAACTGAAGTCCGGCATCAATGTCGATCTTCGCGTCGTGCCGAAATCATCCTACGGCGCCGCGCTCAATTATTTTACGGGATCGAAGGACCACAATGTTGCATTGCGCCGGGTCGCCATCACCAAAGGATGGAAGCTGAACGAGTATGGCCTTTTCAGGGGGAATGCGGCGATCGCGGGACGGACAGAGGAAGAGATCTATCAAAAGCTCGGCATGGCATACATCGAACCGGAACTGCGCGAGAACACCGGCGAGATCGAAGCAGCGATCCGGACACATGGAGGAAAACCCGGAGGCCTTCCGAAACTTATTCCCTACGGATCCCTGCGGGGCGATCTGCAGGTGCAGACGAATTGGACGGACGGCGCGGGTTCTCTCGAGGCGATGGCAGAGGCCGCCATGGCGAACGGACTGGAATATATCGCCATCACCGACCATACAAAACGGCTTGCCATGGCGCACGGCCTCGACGAACGGCGCATCGTGGAGCAGATGAAGGAGATCGACCGCCTGAACCGGAAGTTCAAGGGAAAGATCCGGATCCTCAAAGGAACCGAATGCGATATCTTGAAGGACGGGTCGCTCGATCTGCCGGATCGCATCCTTGCCATGCTCGATATCGTCGGCGTTTCCGTACATTCCTTTTTCAATCTGCCACGGCAGGCGCAGACCGACCGCATCAAGCGAGCAATGGAAAATCCGAACGTAGACATCCTCTTTCATCCCACCGGACGGATCATCGACCGCCGCCCCGCTTATGACACGGACATGGAAGAGCTGGTTGCAGTGGCAAAAAGAACGGGAACCATCATGGAGATCGACGCTTATCCGGAACGTTTGGACCTGAGAGACGAACATATCCGCCTTTGCGTGGAAGCCGGCGTAAAAATGGCCATTGATTCCGATGCCCATGCACCGGCGCATTTTCCATACCTGGAGTACGGTATTGCCCAGGCGCGGCGCGGATGGGCAAAAAAAACGGACATTGTGAATGCCTGGCCCCTCGAAAAGATGCTCGGCTTCCTGAAGAACCGGAGCTGACAGAAACATACTTGTGATATAATAACGATATGAAAGAAGAAACGGCGCTTGAAAAGCTGCCGCCGAAGAAGCAGGTGGTTGCCGGATTCGTGATCTTCCGCCGCACGACGGAAGGAACGAAATTTTTACTGCTCTACCGGCGGGGCAGCTATTGGAACTTTCCGAAGGGGCACTTCAAGCCGGGCGAGCGGACCATCGATGCAGCCCTGCGCGAGCTTGAGGAGGAGACGGGGATCAAGAAATCCGAGCTCCGCATCATTCCAAATTTTCGGGCATACGAGCGATTCCAGTTCCGCGTCGGCAATGAGCGCATTTTTGACACCGTGATCCTTTTCCTTGCCGAGACCCACAAGGCGGAAATAACGATCCGCCCGCGCGAACATAGCGGCTATGCCTGGTTCCTGCCGCGCGATGCGGCGAATATCATCGGGAAAAAATACGAGGATACGCGGAAGGTCCTGCGGCAAGCGAATCAATTCCTCGCCGAACGCCGCCGCAGCCGCGGAGGAGCGACGCATCATGCAGCCGCGGAGCGCGGCAATGAAAAGAAAAAGCCCGCTGCGGCGGGCGAAGCTGCGCAGCAGTAGAAAAAAACCCGCCAGAAGCGGGTTTTTTTTCTATGAATCCTAACTATTTTACGGATTCAAGCACTTTCTTGAACACCTTCGGTTCGTGCTCTGCGAGATCGGCGAGCGTTTTGCGATCAAGCGCGATCTTCTTTTTCTTGAGCGCCGAGATAAGTTTGCTGTAGCTCATGCTTTCTTCGCGGGAAGCAGCATTGATCTTCACATTCCAAAGTTTCCGGGCGGTGCGCTTTTTCTCTTTGCGTCCGCGGAACGCACGGCTCCATGCGTGGAGCAATGCCTCCTTGGCGGCCCGCTCTTTTGATTTGCGGCCCCACTTGAAGCCTTTGGTCTCCTTGAGGATCTTATGGCGATGCTTGGTCGCGTTCACTCCGCGCTTGACTCTCGGCATATTAGTAGTTGATTATTTTCTTCAGCGGGTAATTGAGGGAAAGCGTTTTCCGCTTGCTCTGGATCTTGCGCGCATGTTTCCGCGTGCGGAAATGGTCCAATGCCGTCGGCCGGCGGACGATCTTTCCGTTCTTCGTCACTTTAACGCGTTTTGCCAATGCTTTTGAGAGGGCCATGGTATAAGAATGGATTCAATAACAGGACAAGTATAGGATATTCCTCTTTTTTTTGCAACTGTGGACGGACTGCGGGAGCTGGAACGCCGCTATTTGGATATCTTCGCGATCTGGATGCTCGGACCATTCGCGCCGAAGCGGGGAGGATGAAGCTCCCGGTGTTCGGTGGGGATCATCTTAAGGAATTCCTTAAGCTTCACCAGGGCGAGATCCTTGTTGCCTTTTTCGCGGCCGCGAAGACGGAGATTCACCTCGATAGGGTGGCCTTCCGCAAAGAATTTCTCTGCCTGCCGGACCTTGACCATGAGATCGTTCTGGGCGGCACGGACGGTGATCTGAACGTGCTTCATTTCCGCGCTTTTCTGGGATGCGCGCTCCTTCTTTTCTCGTTTCGCTTCTTCGTAGCGGAACTTGTCATAGCTCATGATGCGGGCGACCGGGGGAGTGGCCGACGGCACCGTAAGGATCAGATCAATGCCTTCGTTCGGGCGGGTGAGGGCAAGCGCTTTTTCGCGGGAGATAACGCCCAGATTTTCGCCGTCTTCGCCGATGACACGGAGCTCGGATGCCGTGATCTGATGGTTCATGAGCGGCCGCGGCGGAAGAACCGGCGCGGAGCGTTTTTCAAAACGGCGGATAAAAGGTGGCATTGATGGCAGTATACCATACTGCGCGGCACACTGCCATGCCCCGATCGTGATATAATGCTCTCATGGACGCCCCCGAAACGACCGACTATCAAAAACTCGGCAAGCGGACGCTCTGGCTCATGATGTCCGAACAACTGGCGCCGAGCGTCATCATTTTCCTTGCCGCCGCCTTTCTGACCGTAGCGCAGCTTTCCGGCGTCTTTGCAAAGACCATGCTGGCGTCCTGGGGAATATATCTCGTGATCGGGGCCTGGCTCATTATGATCTTCGTCTTTCTCGTCACCTTTTTCGTAACTTATCTGGTATACGACAACTATCTGTTCATGCTGGATGAATACGCTCTGAAGATCCGCCGCGGGATCATCGGCAAAGAAGAGATCGCCATTCCATACCGACAGATCCAGGACGTGGATATCGAGCAGAGCATCGGCGACCGGATGTGGGGCGTCGCCCGGCTTGTCATCCTGACCGCCGGCCGGGAGGACGAAAAGAATCCGGATGCCGGCACCGAGTCCGAAGGCATCTTTCCGGCGCTCGCGCGCGATCTGGCGGAATCACTTCAGGCAGAGCTTCTGAAACGGACGAACATCCAGGAGGTGAGCGAAGAGAAGGAGGAGGGAGCTGCCGCCGCCTGAAATTGCCTATTTTTTGATTTTGTGGTATTCTATGCGTAGCGCATAGGCGCGTTCTGGGGACGCACCGGTTTCGATAGCGATATACCATGGGCTTGCAGGCCGTGGGCGACGACGTACTCGTCGCATCATCTAAACTGCCAACTCTAAAGTTGCAGCTCCGGCGTTCGCGTTCGCCTAAACGGCGAGCCAATGTCGGGATCGGCGGATCCGGGTTCCTTGGATCCATCTCCGGTCTTATATAAGGGAACTTAATGCCGTCCGACGATCCTCAGGGCGGCATGACACCTACGGATCAAACCTGCCTAACGTTCGTTAAGCTACGCCTGTAGACGGTCCATCGGTTCTATCGTTAGACGAGGGTTCGACTCCCTCCGTCTCCACTGCTTCGTTAAAGCTTCGCAGTGCAGGCACCCTGCACAAAGAAAATCAAAAGAACATCAACTCGCCTCGCGCGGCGGGATCTTGACGCATTTTCATGAAAAGGGTACGATTTTTTTTGCGAGTGGGTGCGGCCGAAAGGAACTCGGAGGGGTTGTTTTCGGCCGCGCCTGCGCCGCAGTCGGGCAGAAAGGGGAGCACTATGGATCGTGCGACCAGAAACCGGAAGCTCGTGATGTACTCTCTCATCATCCTGTTCTTCCTGATCGTTCTTTTTGAGATGGGTCCGCGTTTTAATCCCATGTGAGACCCTGCACCTTCAGCAAAGTTTTGAGGCGGACCCGATACCGGGATCCGCCTCTTCGCTTTTCGGGGATTTTTCCACAAAAAATCGTTGACAAGCATTGCGGTTTACCGTAAAAAACTATCAGGAGATTTACAAGAATGGACCATGTCCTCTATGCTCCCGATGAGCAGGAGCTTTCCTTGGTGTCCCCGAGGAATCTTGAAGCAGTGACCCTCTGTGAGATCTGGAGCGGGCTTCCTCCGTACGATTTCTCACCAACCCCATCGTCCACCGGCAAGATGGCCATGAAGACGATGGGCGAGAATATTTCCATCTGGATCCCTCCGGCAACCGTGGAGGCCATTGAGGCAGCGAAGAACCTCGACAGGAAACCGCTCCTCAAAGCGCACGGACGGAGAAGAGGGGATTTTATCGATTTTCTCGTCGTCGAGGCGCTTCCCACGGGAACCAGTCAAGAATCCTGCATCGAAGAGGTCAAACGGTTCAATCATAAACAGCTGATACGCGCCCGCCGCTTGGCGAAATGAGCGCGCCCGCTATCGTTCCACCAAGGTCATAAAACAAAGAGAGCCTGACCAGCTCTCTTTTTGTTGCCCGCCAAAGATGATCTCAGGCGAAATTCTTCACGACATCGATCACGACACCCTGGATCGCGAATCCCGTGGAGCCGTGCCGCACGATGATGGGTTCCATCTTCTTGTTCGCCGGCTGAAGCCGGATCCGCCCGCGCTCGGCAAAGAACGTTTTGAGGGTTACGTCATTATTATCGATCAACGCAACGACCTTCTCGCCGTTCTGCGCCGTTGTCTGATGCCGTACAAGAACGATATCGCCATCGTTGATGTTCTCATCGATCATGCTCGTGCCGACAACCTTCAGTGCATAAATATTTTTGACGTCGCGGGGAAGGCGATTACGGGGAATTGCAAGGATCTCCCGCGTTTCGAGCGCCATGATCGGCTGGCCGGCCGCGATCTGGCCAAGAAGGGGGACGCGGATCATTTGTTCCGCGGCATTCACGCTCATGCCGCGGGGCTGATTTTCGTCCCTCCGCAGATAGCCCTGCGCCGCGAGCGCTTTCACATGATGGTGCGCCGTCGAGACCGAAGCGAGTCCGAGATGTTCTTTGATCTCTTCGAGCGAAGGAGCATATCCCTTCTTTTTCTGATACGCCTTAATGAAGTCAAGCGTTTCTTTCTGCCGTTTGGTGATCTGGGTCATGGATTTTGAGCGCTCCGGGCGACGTTTTCTATTTATTTTCTATTTCTACTTTTTTACTATACCACGACCCCGCTCCAGCGAAAGGGGGAGTTATCCACAGGCGAGATCATTCCCTGAATATCAGGACTTTGCGGCCTCCGCAGCGGTGATCGCATCCATGACGCGGTCCAGGGCGGCATGAAGCTCTTCCACGGTTCCGTTGTTCGAAATGCGGTGATCTGCCAACTCGATACAGCGCGCGAGATTCTGCTTGGCGGGATCCGGATCGCGCATTTCGCGCTCCTCGTCAGCGAGGAATTTTTCAAAAGAGATGTGGTCGGTGGCGCTTCCGCGGAGAACGATCCGTTCATATCGAACCTTCGGGTCGGCGTCGATCGCAAGCAGATAGCAGTGCCCGTTCTCCCGAAGCGCATTCACTTCGCCTTCGGTCCGGACGGATTCAATGACGGCATCCGTGCCATTCTTCCGGGCCTCTTCGGCAAGCGCGGCGATGATATAGCTCGGCGAATGCGCCGTGCGGAGATCGTTCGCCACGGCGACCATGCTGTCGCGATCGACAGGAAGGCCCCGGCGCTCGATCTCACGGACGATGAAATCCCGGGCGGAGTAATGGGCGAATCCCTTCGCCGTCAGGTAGTCCACGGCGGTTCCTTTTCCGGCGCCGATGGTTCCCGTAATCCCGATGATCGTCATATGCTATACTTATACCATGAACAACGAACGGTGGGAAAAACTGTTCTTCGTTATGCTCGTCGCGATCGCCGTCGTCCTCGCATTCCTGGTGTTCTTCCCCGAACTGAACGCGCTCATCCTCGGCGCCGCATTCGCCATCTTCTTCCATCCGATCTATATCCGGCTGCGCCGGAAAATGCCGCGCGCCGAATGGCTCGCCGCGCTCCTGACCGTGCTCTTTGCGACGATCGTTATCGTGGTACCGCTCTTCATCTTCGGCTATCAGTTGTTCTATGAGGCGAAAAACCTCTATGCGCACCTGGCAGCAAGCGGCATGAGCTCGTTCTGGAGCCTGGTCCAGGATCGGATCGGCAGCGTTACTGCCGCCGCGAACTCGTCCAGCGGGGGAGCGCTCAAACTTTTCAATCTTAACCTCGGACAGTATGTCACCCAGGCGGTCGGCAGCATTATGAGCAATGCCGGCGGGATCCTCTCGAGCATCGGCGGCGTGCTGTGGACCTTCTTCCTGGCGCTTTTCGCCTTCTATTATTTCCTGAAGGATGGGGAAAAATTGCGCGCCCTGATCGTGCGCAGCGTCCCGCTGCCCGATGAACGGGCTGAGGAGATCATTCGGAAACTGGTGGACATGGCATCGTCCATCGTCCGGGGATCGCTTTTCATGGCCATCGCCTGGGGCGTCGTCGTCGGCCTGGAGCTCTTCGCGTTCGGCGTCCCGAATCCGGTCTTCTGGGGCGCGATCTCCATCGTGGTCGCCTTCATCCCGGTCATCGGCGTTTCTATCATCATCATTCCTGCCATCCTTTATGTATTTCTTGCGACGGGCCTTTTGAAAGCGATCATCTTCGCAGCCGCCGCGTTCATCATCTCGGCGATCATGGAGAACATCTTCCATCCGCTCGCGATCGGCAGGGGACGGCACATCCATCCGTTCCTCCTGCTCCTCAGCGTGCTCGGCGGCATCGCTTTCTTCGGTCCCATCGGCCTCTTCCTCGGCCCGCTGATCCTCAGCCTCTTCCTGACCCTCTTCGAGATCTATCCTGCCATCATGGCGGGGAAGTGAACGCCTCCGTAAACAGGGATTATGGGTTGCCGATTTTGTTCGCTTACGGTAAGCTGAATTCCGAGCAATGCCGATGTAGCTCAGCTGGTAGAGCAACTCCATGGTAAGGAGTAGGTCGGCGGTTCAAATCCGCCCATCGGCTCAAATTGATATTTCTGCTATCATAGACCCATGACCCCCCTCGAACAGATAGTCAAAGACCTTGAGTCGGCCCTTTCGGGCGTCACACAAAAACTGAAAACAGACCTTGGCGCGATCCGCGGCAATCGTCCGTCGGCGGACGCCATCCAGAATATCACCCTGAGCATCTACGATCAGGTTCTCTCTATCCGCGAATTGGGATCCCTGTCCGTTCTTCCGCCACGCACCATTCAGATCACCGTCTGGGACAAGGACGCCGTGAATCCGATCATGAAAGCTGTTGATGGAGCGCACCTTGGACTTACGACCTCAAGCGACGGAACGACCATCCGCGCAACTCTTTCGCCACTCGGTGATGAACGGCGCGAGGAACTGACGAAGCTCGTGAAGAAGACCGCCGAGGCGGCGCGCATCCAGGTGCGCTCGCGCCGTGATGACGCCATGAAGCGGGTCAAGGACGGTGAAGCGGCGAAGACCCTCACCAAGGACGATGTTTTCCGGGGCAAAGAGAAGGTTCAGAAAGTGGTGGACGCCGCAAATAGCGAAATCGAAAAAACGGTGGACGAAAAGCTCGAGGAGCTTGGCGAATAGGCGGACTTGGAATGGATCGCACCGCACGGCGGTCAAATATCCGAAATGCGGCAATTCTGATATGATAAAAGGACCACATTCCCATGCTCATCTTTTTTATTGTTCTCATCGGACTTTCCATCCTGATCCTCGGCCATGAAGCCGGGCATTTTTTGGTGGCCAAGCTGTTCGGGTTGAAGGTGGACGAATTCGGCATCGGATTCCCGCCCCGTATTTTCGCCTGGCGCCCCAAAAAAAATAAGGGTACCGCCGAGGAAACGCTGAGCGAGACCGAATACAGCATCAACTGGCTGCCGTTTGGCGGGTTTGTGCGCATTTCTGGCGAACGGGGAGAATTTGCGATGGTGGAAGATGATCCGATGAGCGCCGCACCGCCAGAACATCATGACGGCCGCTCGCGCCTTTTCTTCGCGCAGCCGGCATGGAAAAAGAGCCTTATCATACTCGCCGGCATCTTCATAAACTTCATTCTCGGCTGGCTTCTGCTTTCCACGGTCCTCATGGTCGGTACGCCGAAAGCGCTCGTGATCACGGGCATCGAACCCGGTTCGCCCGCCGCCGCGGCGAACATTCAGAACGGCGACGTCGTGAAGGGATTCACCGGTTCGCAGAGCTTCATTGATTATATCGATGCCCACGCCGGACAGCCGACGAGGGTCGCGCTGATCCGCAACGACAAAGAGATAGATCTTACCGTGACGCCGCGAACCACGGTCGGTCCGAACGAGGGGCGCCTCGGTGTTGTCCTCTCCGACGGAGGAACGGCGCGCGAACCCTTCTTCCAGGCGCTCTGGGACGGCCTGCAAAGCTCCTTTATCCTGTCCGGGATGATCTTCATGACCCTCTGGCATCTCGTTAAAGACCTCTTCGTCCATGCAACGCTCCTCACTGGCGTCGTCGGTCCGGTGGGNATATTCGGCGTCGCCGAAGAAACGGGGAAGATCGGTCTGATGTATCTCGTCCAGCTCCTCGGTGTCATTTCCCTCAACCTCGCAGCCGTGAACCTGATCCCGTTCCCGGCGCTCGACGGCGGCCGATTCCTCATGATCCTCATAGAAAAGATCAAAGGATCGCCGATCCCGGAAAAGGCGGAGGCATGGATCAACGGCCTCGGCTTCGCATTCCTCCTGCTGCTCATGGTGCTCCTCACCGTGCGCGACGTCGGCGGATTGATCTAACTTCCATGATCGAACGCCCGAATTTCTCCGAACGATCCGCATCCTGGGACGATCTCTGGCGGGAAACGGAACGCTATTATCCGCTGGTTCAGGAAAAACTTTCCGGAAAGGGCAGCGTGAGCATGAAGCATATCCTCGGCAATCTTTCCGTCATCCTTCACCCGAGTTACCGCAAGATGATCGTGGAGGGCGACCCGAAGCTCAAGGGAGACCTCGAAGAGAGCCTTTCCTATATCGAGCGCTACTTCCGGCTACTTGATGAGTTTCCGAAGTTCCGAGAAAAGGAAGAGGGCGGGGGAGAGGGCTATTTTCCGGACCTTGTCGCGAAAAACATCGGTTCGCGCGACCTGATCGGGGCCTACGAAACAGCCCTCGGCGCGGCGGCAGGGAAGGAGGTGGACGGCCGGACCGATGTGGTATAATGGGTTTGTCGAAAAATCAATAAAACTTTTTTCATCCCATATGGACGAATATCTCAATAATCTGATGTGGCGCTATGCCACGAAAAAGTTCGATCCGCAGCAAAAATTGTCGGGCGCGGAGACGGATATGCTGGAAGAAACACTGCGCCTTGCGCCGAATTCCTACGGCTTCCAGCTCTGGAAGTTCTATCGCATCGATGATCCGGCAGTGCGCGCCTCCGTCAAAGAGGCCGGCTACGGACAGACGCAGATCACGGACGCTTCGCATCTCTATGCGCTCGCTTCCAAAACGAATCCGACCGAACAGGACGTTACGGAATTCATTGAATCCATCAAG
>DAIBYH010000019.1 GCA_027424065.1 Candidatus Parcubacteria bacterium
GATGATGACGAAATTTTCATGGATGGGATCGATTAGGGAAGATTATAGAAACCTTTCTGAACCGTCCGGTCCGGCGCAATGTTGTAATAGTTAATGAGGTACTGCGCCAGATCGCGCCAGGCCGGCACGACGGTCTCTGCGGCGAGCGACGTTTCCGGAAGGCCGTCCAGGCGGATGAGGGCGATGAACTGCGGATCGGTCGTCGGTCCGTAGCCGATATAAGAATCCACCAGCTCCTTCGTATAACCGCCGGTCTGGAAGTTCGGCAGGAACGCACTTCCGGTCTTCCCGGCAAGCGAGTAGCCATTGATCGTGGCGACATCGGCGAGATCCACGGCGGCGACGCCCATCTGCGTCACGGCTGCCGCCGTCGCCGGCTTGATGATCTGGCCTATCGCCTGCGGCTCTGCCGCCGCATTGATATACGGCCGCATCATGACGCCATGATCGGCAAGCATCCCGATCATGGAAATGAGGCGGACCGGTGTCACGGCGACGCCCTGGCCGTACGCTACGGTGTCATAGTCCACCTGCACGGCGTTCGGTTTTGTGATATTCATTATACCGGAAACCTCGCCCGGAAGATCAATACCGCTCTTTTTAAGGACGCCGAAACTTTCCATCGCAGCCTTGAATACCGCGTTTCCCATCGTATTCTCGGCAAAGATCGCACCCGTATTGATGGAGTGCTGGATCACCTGCGTCATCGTCGTTCCCGGACCGTAAGGGCCGTGTATTGTCAGATTGTAGTTCGTGATATGCGCGCCATCCACGTTGACGTATCCTTTGTCATCGTAGGTGGTGGAGGTCGTGAACGCTCCCGCATCGATGCCGGCCGCCATCGTGAGCAGCTTGAAAATGGAACCTGGCTCGTAGAGCGACTGGATGTTCGGATTCATGAAATCGGCGAGTGACGATGAAGCATAGTCGTTCGGGTTGAAGGTCGGATAGGCGCCCATCGCAAGGATCGCGCCGGTCGTCGGATCCTCCACGATAACGCTCGCAGCCGCGGCATGGTTCTGGGCAACCAACTGCTGGATCACCTTTTCGCTCTCGATCTGGATGTTCGGGTCGATCGTGAGCACGATGTTCTTTCCGGCGGCAAGCTGGGAATTATAGTACTGCTCAATGCCGTAATGGCCGCTCTCTCCGACAGTCGTGGCATTCGGACCTACGAAGCCGATCACCTGAGCGGCAACGGTCCCGAGCGGATAGTATCGCGCAGGCTCTTCATCCACGTAGATTCCCGGCAGTTTGAGCGCCTGGACGGCATCCGCCGTGGACGAGGCAGCCTTCGCCGCGAGAAGCTCATAGCTGTCATGCGGCTTGCTGAGAAGCGTCTGGAGCGTGTTTGCGGGAATATTCAGGATCGGTGACAGCTCGTTGGCCGCCTCGGCGGCGTCGGCTACGGCCGTCGGAACGGCATAAATGGTCGGAAAATACTTATCAACGGCAACCGGGAGCAGCGTTCCATCCGGATTCGTGAAATAGATCGTTCCCCGGCCCATGGCCGCCGCCGCAGACGCGGACTGTTCCGACGCGGCGCGGGCGGTATAATAGCCGGACTTTGCGAGCTGCAGTTCGGAAATACGAAAAAGGAGAAACCCGTACGCGCCGGCGATCAGGAAAGTAAGTAAAAGCGTGCGGTGTTTCATGGCGTTCCTACGGAATGGTCACATACTTCGGCTGCGCGAGCACAAGCCCGTCCGATGTCGCGATCGCGCTCAGCTGAGTCGTATTGCCAAGTGTCGTGATGATCTGATTGTTCATCGTGGTATTCTCGGCGCCGATCGTGTTCAACTGGACCCGTGCAGCGGCGATCGATTGGCTCAGACGCACCGTCTGATTATACAGCGCAACCAGCCAGAATGTGCCGCCGATGAGCGCGCCGACGACCAACGTCATCATGATGCGGAACGTGGCATTGTTTTTGTTCGGTTGGATGAAGGTCATTTTTTGATCGTTATTTTTTTCTGAGTGTCCGTAGTTTTGCGGAACGACTGCGAGGATTCTGGACGATTTCTCCGAAGGACGGCGGGGTCGGTTTCTTGCTCATGAGCTCCCACTCTCCCGTCCTGGCAAGCTCCCGGAACGACTGCTTCACCGTGCGGTCCTCCAGGGAATGGAACGTAATGATGGCAACTCTTCCGCCCGGCGCCATGAGGTCACCGAGCGAACCGAGGATCCGCTCAAGGTTCGCAAGCTCGCCGTTCGCAGCGATGCGGAGCGCCTGGAACGTCCGGGTTGCCGGATCGATGCGTCCCCGCTCGTAGCTCTTTGGAAGAGCGGCGCGGACGATATCCGCGAGGTCGCCGCTCGTTCTGATCCGCTGCTTCCTCCGGGCCGTGACGATGGCGCGCGCGATGCGCCGCGAGGACCGCTCACCGCCAAGCTGGAAAATGATATCCGCGAGCTCACGCTCGGAGATCCGTTCAAGAAGGTCCCGGACCGGCGTCCGCGCATCGTCGTAGGTCATCAAAAGCGGCTCATTGCGGGATGCTTCACTGAAACTGAATCCCCTGCCTGAATGTTCCAGCTGCTCGGATGAAAATCCGAGGTCCAGGAGAAGCCCGTCGGCGCGCGCGAGTCCTTCGCGCGCAACGATCTCCGGAAGATCGGCATAGTTCCCGACCCGGAGCGTCACGCCGGCGCGGACAGGGACCCGCTTCCGGCATTCCGCGAGCATGGCCTCATCGAGGTCCACTCCCAGGAATTTTCCGGTCGGGCCGATGGCCTGGATCACAGCAGCCGCGTGTCCCCCGCCATCCACCGTCCCATCGATCATAAAGTCGCCGGGACGCGGATCGAGCGCATGCATCACCTCTTGTAAAAGAACGGGAACATGCTGCATCGTTATATTCCCAATTCGCCCAATTGTTCGGCAATTTCCTCGGAAGAACTTTCCGTCTTCACCTTGTACGTGCTCCATGCCGCCTCGTCCCAGATCTCGATACGATTATAAAGACCCGTGACGACCACCGACTTTGACAGTCCGGCATATTTCCGGAGATAGTCGGGGATCAGAATTCTTCCCTGGCCATCCAGCTCGACATCCGTGGCGCCTGCCAGCATGAGGCGCGCGAACGCCCGCGAGTTGGCCTGTGCGAGCGGCAAGGAAACCAGTTTCTTCGCGAGGATCTCCCACTCATTGTTCGCAAAGACAAACAGACAATTATCTATTCCGCGCGTGATGATAGCCCCGGCCTCAAGTTTGTCGCGGAATTTTGCCGGGATCGCCATCCGACCTTTGATATCCAGATTGTGCTTGAATTCGCCGAGTAGCATGATTTTGAGTTATCCCCAAAAGTGGTACTTTATCCCCATAGTTATCCACAGCTCACCACTTTTGTTTAATAATACCCCACCACCCAGCAAAGTCAAAATATGCCTGCAAAAAGAACAAAATGGTCAAAAATGCCTTATTTTCTTACCATTCCCTAAATTCTTCCATTGAGATATCCACAATGCATCCGCAAAAGCCGCATCGTGGAAATTCCCCACCGCTCTCATTATCGAGGTTGAACCTCGATAAAAGAGCATGGGCAACAAAAAAACATCCCTCGCCATTGGCGAGGGATGTTTTGAGAAGGGTTATTTCCGCTTGCCTCCCTTCTTTGCCTTCTTCTTCGGCGCAGCCTTCTTCTTCGCTGCAGCCTTCTTCTTCTTTGCTGGCATTTTATTTTTTATTTTAAATTTCGATATGACTGGGTTGCCGACCGCCCCAATCAATTTTCAGAACATCGGTGAAGTGATCTTCTGAAAATTTCTATCTTGTTATTATTTTAACAAATTGATTTTTCGATTTTTAAAAAAACTGTGGATAACTTATGAAAACGGTTTTGAAAAAAATTTCTTATCTGCGGGCGGGATATTTTATCTCGCGCTCCATATTTTTTTCATCGTCCCGATCTTACCGAGAGATTTTTCTGTATTCCCTGTCATGCAGAGTCCCGCCGCGACGGGACGAAGCATCTTTTCTTTTGTCTGAAGAAAGGATGTCTCGCTCTGCTCGACATGACACTCTTTCCGTCATCCCGAGCTTGCCGAGGGATCTTTTCTTGGTCACGGAAAGGATTCCTCGCTGCGCTCGGAATGACAGAAGAAAAAGGATACGTTCTCCTCGTTCTCCTCGTTATTGACCTTGACCTTTGCAATGTGTGCGTCCTATAGGGATCGAACCTATGACCTCTTCGATGTGAACGAAGCGCTCTACCACTGAGCTAAGGACGCAGAGCTTACCGACTTAATCGCCCATGGAAGAAATGATAATGAAAACGGGAACCGTTTGCAAACGGTTCCCGTTTTCTCGCCCGAAATCGCAGAGGACTATGCGAGCTCCACGGTCGCACCGGCCTCCTCAAGCTTCTTCTTGATCTCTTCGGCCTCTTCCTTCTTAACGTTCTCCTTGACGGGCTTCGGAGCGCCGTCAACGAGATCCTTGGCCTCCTTAAGACCGAGCGACGTCACTTCGCGAACAACCTTGATGACGTTCAGCTTGCCTTCGCCGGCAGCCTTCAAGACCACCGTGAAACTGTCCTTCTCTTCGGCCGGCGCGGCCGCCGCACCGGCTCCCGCCGCGACCGGAGCCGCCGCCGAGATACCGAACTTCTCTTCCATCTTGTGAACCAACTCTGCCAACTCGACAACCGAGAGCGACTCGATCTTCGAGATCAGATCATCGTAATTTGCCATAGTAATAATGAATGATTTTTATGTTTGACCTTTCGGATCCTATCCCTGGGCCTGTTTTGACTTCTGGTCCAGAACATACAAGAACGAACGGATCGGTGCCGCGAACATGCCGAGCAACTGAGCCAGTACCACCTCGCGCGGCGGAAGTTTGCCGATATAGACAACCTGAGCTCCGTCGAACGATTCCTTCTTTGCGATATCGTAACCGCCAAGAAGATGCTTCACCCACATGTCCTTCGCGCCGCCTTCCGGCACCTCAAGCTTCGAAAAGAAGCCGAATGCGGGAGCTGCGATATTTTCCAGACCTTCGTGAGCGAAAACGGTCCCGACGGACGTCTTGAACTGGCCAAGATCCGCATCGATCCCGTTCTCCTTGAGCACAATGCCGAGGAGACGCTTCTTGATGACGAGAAAATCGGCCTGGGATTTCGCGAGATCGCGCCGGAATCGGCGGATATCCTCCGCGGCAACCCTCGTGACATCGGTGAAGATCAGCCCCTTGCTCTTTTCAAGCAGCTGCCGCGCCGCCTGCATCTCTTCCTGTTTCTGCTGTTTTGTCTTCATAAAGGATATTTTCTTTTTATTCTACCGGCCGCGGTCGGACGACCGATAAAAAAAACGACCTTTTTCCAAAGTCGTCGCCTTCCGCCATGGCGGAAATTGATTTCCTCTGCAGGACTTGCGCGCTTGGTGGCCGCCTGCGGTCTTTGGAAGTGGTTTTATCCTACCCCAAACAACGCGGGAAGTCAAAGGCCGAGGCTGCCGAGGCCGCTTCCTGATCCCCCGCCGATGAGCCCTCCGCTTGCCGCCTGCATGAACCCTTCGAACCAAACAATGCTCCACCAGATGATGACGATCGTGCTCAGGACCATGAGGCCCACTGCCACGATGCCGATCTGCTTCCGCGTCCAATCCGACGATCGCAGATATTTCATACCCGGCCAGAACTTGATCCCGAGGAATGCGATCACGGGGAGGAAGATACTGAACAGATAGATGCCGGCCTGGGTAAGGACAGATGTGGACAGGGGTTTCTCGCCGAGCTTGGTACCGCAATTCGGACAGAAATACCAGGTCGGGAGGACGGGCAGATGACAAGTTGGGCAGACCGCCGCCGGTGCCGCAGCGGCGGGCGCCGGTGACGGCGCAGGTCCTGGAATCGGTGACGGCGTGACAGGTTGTGCATCCATAGATTTCAGTATACCAAACCGGATGAAAATCCGCGGAAGATTCACTCGAGCGATCGCGCGCGGCGAAGCGCCTTATGATAACCGATGGCAAATCGATGCGCCTCATCCCGCACCTGGATCAGTGTTTTGATCGTAACGCCCTTCGGCAGAGCGCCCACGACATCATTGCGTTTCCGCTCCGGACCTTTCGCAAGTCCGACCACGGGGATCCTGAGCCCCGCGGAACGCACCACGCGATGCGCCGCATTCGCCTGCGGTAATCCACCGTCGATCAGAAACAGGTCCGGCAACGGCCATTCCAAGTGACGAAGACGGCGCGTGAGGACCTCGGTAAGCATGGCGACATCGTTCGAACCCGACACGGTCCGGATCCGAAACTTCCGATACGCATCCCTGTCCGGCGTGCCGTCCGTAAAGACCACGAGGGATCCGACGGCGGAAGTTCCTGAAATGTTCGATATATCGTATCCCTCGATACGGAACGGCCGGCGCGAAACACCGGCAGGACCGGGCAGCACGACCTCAGAATCGGAAATAAATGCCGTATCCTCAATATGCTTCAGTGCAAAGATGCGGCGGCGCAGCTTTTCCGCCTTCTCGAACTCCAAGCCGCGGCTCGCGGCGGCCATTTCCATTTCAAGATTCCGGACGACCCGCGCCTTTTTGCCCGCGAGAAAGAGCTTCAGGTTGGCAATGTTCTTCAAATAATCCTTCCGCGATACGGCGCCGACGCAGGTTCCCGGACACAGGCCGATCTCGTAATCGAAGCACGGACGCGTAAATGTTCCGACGCGATCGGGATCGTGCGTGCTCCAGGGAAATATCTTCCGGAGGACCTTGAGCGCTTCCCGTGCACTGGACGCCGAAGTGAACGGACCGAACCGCTTCCCGGAGTCGCTCGCGAGATCGCGGCCACGCACCAGGAGAACGCGGGGAAATTTTTCCTTCGTGATCGTAATATAGAGAAAGCTCTTGTCGTCCTTTTCCTTCACATTGAAGGGGGGCATAAACTTCCTGATAAGCTCCGCCTCCAGGATCAGGGCCTCAATGGCGGTATCCGTATTCCGGTGATCGACGGATGCGATCCGCGACACGAGCGTCTGAATACGGACATCATGCGGCCGCTCAAAATAGCTTGAGACGCGCCGGCGAAGATTCCCCGCTTTGCCGACATAGAGAATCTGCCCCGCGGCATCTTTCATGATATAGACGCCGGGCGTCTCCGGAAGTTTTCGATATTCGGACGCTTTCATAAACAAAGGACGGACAAATGAAGCTCAGTTTCCCAGCAACACATACACGGCGCACTTCCCTATCTCCGACAGTACGCCGCCCTGCACCTCTTCCGTAACGCGCTCCAGGTCAATGCGCGCCTCCGAACCGGATCCATGCGATACGAGATGATCCTGTTCGATGAACGCAAGCTTGTGGCCGGACACATCATAAACGTGCGTCCCCTGGAAGTAGCCGAGTTTCTTACCGTTCCGGTCGCGGACATGATCGCCATCGATCCAGCCGATCTTTTCGCCGGAGCGCCAGACATCGTTGCCGATAAGCTTGACCATTGCTTCAATTATACCCTTTTTCTAAAAAACTTGACAAATATATTGTTTTTTGCTTAAATAAACCCGGATAGGAGGTGCGGCATGCATCTAATAATTGTCATCGTTTGCGTGGCAGCTCTCGCGATCATCGCAATTCTCTCCGTGATAAACGAGAGAAAATACCCAAGCTGTCCGAAGTGCAACGGCAACCTGAATACGCGGAGAAAGCTTTTCAGCAAAGTCGCGCACTGCAGCAAACACGGGGATTTTATCCCTCGCTGACACAAGGCCCCAAAAAGGGTTCCGCCGTAGCGGAACCCTTTTCTCTTTTTGCCCAACTCAAAACCCCGCCTTTCGGCGGGGTTTTGAGTTGGGCAATCCGTAAGCCGGATTCTGTCGTTCCACCTTGCGGCGGAAGCGCGATCATTTATCTGGACCCTTGATCGCTCGCGGGTTCGTGCAGCACTTCCAACGCACCTCACAAAACCTCGGTGCTCAAACTTAAAAACCAAAATGCAAAAGGTAAAACTGAAATGTAAAAACTTAAAAGTTTTGCGTTTCAGTTTTGCGTTTTTACTTTTGAGTTTTGAGTTGAGCGTCTCAGCTTTGTGAGATGCGCCGGACACGGCCTTGCACCCAGTAAGGATTTTGCCGTTTCACCTCCGCTTTTCTGTCCCTATGGCGGAGTTAAGCCAACGAGCTCGGGATGGGGCTTTCTCTCGGCTTTCGCCTCGAGACGTCACTGCTCGCACCTCTCGTCTTGCGACGGCGGGCTGTTAACCCGTACTTTTTTATCCCACCGAAGCGGGATGGTGTCCGGACTTTCCTCCCTCCGAAGATCGGAGAGCGATCGCCTGAATTGCCAAAATCTATTATACTATCAACATCCGAATATGGCAACCCATTCCAAGATCATCGTTATTGCAGGACCTACCGCCAGCGGAAAGACGTCCCTCGGGATCGCCCTCGCGCGGAAATACGGCGGCGAGATCATATCGGCGGATTCGCGGCAGGTCTATCGCGGCATGGATATCGGCACCGGCAAGGTAACGCGGCGGGAACAACGCGGCATCCCTCACCATCTCCTGGATGTCGCCTCGCCAAAACGAACCTTCACGGCCGCACAATACCGGAAACAAGGCCAGCGCGCGATCGCGAGCATTCTGAAGCACGGAAAGGTCCCCTTTGTCGTCGGCGGCACCGGCTTCTATATCGATGCGCTCCTCGGCGATACTCCCCTTCCCGACATCAAACCGGATGCCGTCCTGCGAAAAAAATGGGAGCGCCGGTCTGCGCCGGAACTCTTTGCCATGCTCCAAAAAAAAGATCCGCGCCGCGCGGCGGAAATTGACCGGCACAACAAGCGGCGCCTCATTCGCGCGCTTGAGATCATCGAGACCACCGGATCACCGGTTGCGCCACGAACCGCTCGAACATCTGCCTATGCGACGCTCTTCATCGGGCTGCGTCCCGATCCGGCGACGCTCCATAAAAAAATCCATGACCGCCTTATGGTCCGCCTGCGGCATGGCATGATCGCCGAAGTCCGCCGCCTGCACGAAAAGAAAGGGATAAGCTGGAAACGCCTCGACGACCTCGGCCTGGAATACCGCTTCGTGAGCCGCTATCTCCGCGGTCTCATGGATCGGAATGCCATGACCGCAGAACTGGAACGCGCCATCAACCGCTACGCAAAGCGACAGATGACCTGGTTCAAGCGGAATCCCGATATGCACTGGATCACGGATCCCGCCGCGGCGGACCGCCTGGTCAAAAGGTTCCTTATGGATCTCGATTAAGTTAAGAAGTTAAGAAGTTAAAAAGTTAAAAATTGTTAAAAACATCTCTTAATCCACGATCGTGGATTAAGAGATGTCGGTTCATTCTTCTTGCGCGATTGCTGGAATAAGCGGACTCAGCTCTCTTTATGGACGATCGTTGAATAAGAGATGTGCGCCTTATTTATGGGACGGCTACGGGCAGAGAAGACGGACCTCTCTTTATGGACGGTCGTTGAATAAGAGATTTCCTGTACGACCCGCACCATCTTCACCCGGCACACCAATGGCACTACAAAATGAATCTCCCCGGGCTCAAGCCCGTGGTATCCCAGAGATACCGATGCGGATCGGGAGATCCTCCACCCTCCGTCCCGCAAAAAAGAACTGAGTTTGTCCCGTATATGATACAGGAGGCTCGGCTTATCCCCGCGCCACGGCGCAGGGTATTCGCCTGAGGTGGAATAAAAACGGCGCTCTGCAGGCAAGCGGAGCGCCGTCGAATACAAACATCGAAAGAACGGTCACGAGCGGCGATAAACGATCCGCCACGTCCCTTCCTTCCGAAAAAGAACATGCAGGGCCGCGGAAAGACCGAAGAAGATGGCGACGCCGTAGGCTTCGGCGATCGCACTGTTCCTCCAGAAGGGCAACCCCGCGGAAAGGCAGGTCGCCAAGCCGGCGGATGTCCGGGGGTAGATCCCTCCCCACAACCAGACCGCGGTATTCGTGATGAAAAAGAACAACGTGGAACCCGCGGCGACCGCACCTGCGAAGGGGGCGAGAACGCCGGCCCACCAGGACCGGCGGCGGACAAAGGACCGGACTTCGGCACCGATCGGAATAAAGAGCACGGTTGCCACAT
>DAIBYH010000020.1 GCA_027424065.1 Candidatus Parcubacteria bacterium
GGATCACCGGTTTTGATGAGCTTCGTGGCATGCTCCGTTCCGACGACCGCCGGGATGCCGAGCTCGCGCGAAACGATGGCCGCATGGCTCGTCCTTCCTCCTTTATCCGTCACGATGGCGGAAGCGATCTTCATGATCGGCTCCCAATCCGGGTCCGTCATGGTCGTCACAAGCACCTCGCCCTTCTTAAAGTCGCCGATATGCTTCGCGTCCAGAATGACGCGCGCCTTGCCGGCGGCGATCTTCGATCCGACCGAGGAGCCCGTCACGATCTCCTCCCGCTTACCGGTAAGCTCATATTCTTTGAGCTTGGAAAAATCCTGGCCGGCATGCACGGTCTCCGGCCGCGCCTGCACGATAAAGATCTCTCCGGTAACGCCGTCTTTCGCCCACTCCATATCCATCGGCGTCCATTTTTTATAGTGATCTGAGTAATGCTTCTCCACGATCATGCCCCAGCGCGCGAGGCGCGCCGCCTCTTCATCGGTCAGCACGAACGAGGTCTGCTCCGCGGGCGTGGTCGGCACGATCTTCGTCTGCTCGATCTTTTTTTCCGCATGGTAGATCATCTTGCGCAGCTTGACGCCGAGCCGCTTGTCCACGACAGGGCGAGCGACCTGTTCCGCAAGCCCCCGCTTGGAGACCCAGTATTCGTCGGGCGTCACCTCGCCCTGCACGATCATCTCGCCGAGCCCCCAGGAACCGTTGATCAATACCACATTCGGAAAACCGGACTCCGTGTCCAGCGTGAACATCACGCCGGAACATGCCTTATCCGACCGGACCATCTTCTGTACCCCGACCGACAAGGCGATCTTCAGATGATCGAATCCCCGGTCGGCGCGATATGAGATCGCGCGATCCGTGAAAAGCGACGCCATAGTCGCACGGACGGCAACGAGAAGATCCTTGATCCCCCGGATGCCGAGATAGCTCTCCTGTTCGCCCGCAAATGAGGCGCCAGGAAGATCTTCGGCGGTCGCCGACGAGCGCACTGCCACATCGGCATTCTTGCCGTAACGCTTTTCGATGAAATTGTGATACGCGGCGGCGATATCCCGCTCCAAATCTGCCGGCAGCGAAGCCTTCACGATCGTTTCGCGGATCAGTTTGCCGCGGCGGGCAAGGTCCTTCAGATTCTTCGTATCGAGGCCCTTGAGGGTTTTTGCGATAAAGACATCCAATTTTGCGTCCTTCATGAAATGATAGTAGGCGGCTGCCGTTACCACGAAACCCGAAGGGACCGGAACGCCTTTCGCCTTCAGGGAAACGATCATCTCGCCGAGCGACGCATTCTTTCCTCCGACCTGCGGGACATCCTTGATCCCGATCTTTTCATAGGGCAGAACATAGGGTTGATTCATAGTGGAATGGTGAGGTTTATTGAAAATTTATAAATTATTTCTTGCCTGTTCCGAAATTCCGCGCCGCAAACAGGACATCAAGTTGCATGACCCGGATCAAGCCCGGTATGGCGGAGAAAGCGCATTACCATTTGAGCGCAATAATGAGGTCCGAAACGTTCGACCCCGTATCGCCCGTCATGACATAATTTCCGGCCTTTTCAAATAAAAGTTCGGTATTGTTCTCCTTGCGGAAACCGGCAAGATCGAGACCCGCCTTTGCGATCGCGGCGCGCGTGTCCACGTCGCAGACGGCTCCCGCGTACGGTCCATGATCGCGGCCGTCTGAGTCGAAAGAAAGGACCGCTTCGCCGTCACGGACATCTTCCAGCATGGTCGCCGCAAGCTGCAGATTCCGGCCGCCGCGGCCGGCGCCCTTGATCGCCACCGTTGTTTCCCCTCCCCAGAGCAGCACGGAATGCGGCGGTGCGGCATGGATCGCATCAAGGACCATCCGCGCGACCTCCGTTACTTCGCCCGAAAGCCGCGTATCCCGCACTTCCGCGGAAAAGCCAAGCCGGCGGGCTGCTTCCTGCATGCCCGTGAGCGCGCGGCGATTGGAAACCGCCGTGATGTTCGTGACCCGTTTGAAATATTTTTCGTCCTTCGGCGTTTCCACGAGGTCGCATTTTTCGATATCGCAGATCCGGAGCACGTCGAACCGTGCAAGGATCCCCTCGGCATCCTTCACGGTTGTGGCATCCTTCACGGTTGGACCGGACGCAATGAACGCAATGTCGTCACCCGGAACATCGGAGAAGATCAGGGAAATGACGCGGGCGGGATAGGCGTATTCAGCGAGCCAACCGCCGCGCGCAAGAGAAAGATGCTTACGTACCGTATTCAGCTCCTCAATGGTCGCACCGGCGTTCGTAAGCGCCCGGAAGATCGCGACCTCCTCGCGGTCGTTGCGGTTCTGCGGCAGAAAAAGCAGCGTGGATCCCCCGCCGGAAATAATGAATACGACCGCATCGCGTTCCGTCAGATCCTTCAGTGCGGCCACGATGGCCTCGGTTGCCGCAAGATTATCGTCCGACGGCAGCGGATGCGATCCGCGGAATGTTTGGAATTTATCGAGCGGCGGACACTCCTTGACGTCCAGAACGACGCCGCGCGCGATCCTGTCGCCCACGATCGCAGCCGCAGCAACTGCGGCATCGGCGGCGCATTTTCCGACCGCAATGAAAACGAGCCGGTCAACTTCCCGAAGATCAAGAGAGGCGTCGAGGATGGCAAGCGAGTCGCCGTCGCGCCGAAACACCTCACGAATGACCGTCCCCGTATCGATCGCCGCAAGTCCCTCGTCCGCGATCTTCAAAAGCGCCTGTCGCGCGGGCGTCACGGCAACCTGATCGAAATTCTCGATCTTCATGTTGCCCGTATTATATCATATTCCGCGGAACGACGTCCGTTTTTCGGTCACTCCCGCGCAAAAAAATCAGCCGTGGCGCACGACGAGAACATCGCCATCCTGCACCTCATATTCCTTTCCCTCGATGCGCGCCCAGCCCTTCTGCTTCGCCGCCGTCCAACCCTGCGCAGCCATCAGCTTGTCATAACCCACCACCTCAAGGCGGATGAACTTCTGTTCAAAGTCCGTATGAATGACGCCGGCCGCCTGCGGCGCCTTGGTGCCGCGCGTGATCGTCCATGCCCTCGTCTCATCTTCTCCGGTCGTAAAAAAACTGATGAGATTCAGGACGGCGTACGCTTTTTGGATCAGCTCGGGGATACCCTGCGCGTTCGCGAGATCGGCGACGACATAATCGGCCCCTGCCGCAGCGATCTTTTCAGGAAGCGCAGGCGGAACCTCTTCCGGTTTTCCGTTCAGCAGATAGATCTGCCGCTTCGCCGTCAATAGATTAAGATCTTTCATCTGCTCCTGGAGCCGAAGCAGGGTCTTTTCGTCAGCCGAAGAAACGACCATTTTCCCGGCAGCAAGAAGGTCGCGCAATCCGACAAGGAAATCGCGGTCGCTTACGGCTTCTTTTTTTCCGCTCCGCGCTTCTGCTTCGGCCTTCGCAAGCCGCTTCTCCACCGTCTCCAGATCCTTCAAGATCAGCTCGGTCGAGATGATCTCCATGTCCCGCAACGGATCCACGGAATTCTCCACATGAATGACATCCGATCCCGAAAAGACCCGCAGCACGACGACGATCGCCTGCGTTTCGCGGATGTGCGAAAGGAACTGGTTGCCGAGCCCCTCGCCGGTGCTCGCGCCTTTCACGAGTCCTGCGATATCGTAGAACTCCACGACCGCAGGGATCTTCTTTTTCGATTTGCTGAGCTCGGCGAGCCGGTCCAGCCGCTCATCCGGTACGGCAACGACGCCGACATTCGGATCGATCGTCGCGAACGGATAGTTCGCGACCAGGATATCCTGGCGCGTCAGCAGCTTGAAAAGCGTCGATTTCCCGACGTTCGGAAGTCCCACGATACCGATGGAAAGTTTTTGCGCCATGCGGAAAAAGAATATCACAGAACCTATCTCGGCGTAAATGAGGTCGCATAAAAAAAGAAAGCTCCCTCCCGCAGTGCTGCAGGAGGGAGCCGGTCGTGCCGACAGCGGTCTGTCGGACTCAAAGAACGGGGAAGAAGAATCTGTCGGTGTCGTGCTGCCAGAAGGAACCTAAGGGAGCCGCGGCGGCGTGCCAGGTTCTCCGCGGACGCGCCAGAAAACGCACCGAGCGCAGCTCACCCGAACGATCGCGCGCAAAAAAAACGTTCGCACGACCATTCAGGAACAGATCGGTCTCTTCGCCGCGGGCATGCCGTTCAAGAATACGCCAGATCTCCGCAAGGAAAACCTCCACCCTGCCGGGACCTCCGACGTCGCGGATGAGCTCACGATCATTCGCGCCGCGCATGAGCGTGAATGGAATGATGGTGCGCTGAGCCGGGGAACGTTCCACCTTTCCGGAAAAGAAATCGGTGAATCGGGACCCGTATTCGCTGATGACAACCGCGGGATCCTTCCCGAAAAACGTATCCCGCGCCCGGAAATAAGGTTCGAGATGCGGGGTGCGAACCGGACGAAGGATGCGGGGCGCCAGAATGAACTGGGTCCTTTCGCGGTTTCTGATGGCATCCGCGCAAAGCGCTGATGCCGTGTCGGGATTCCGGTCCACCCAATTACCATCCTCCATTCCAAGGTTGTTAAGACAGATACGGCGCTCTGCGGGGCGGGGCGCCGACAACGACGTTTGCAGTGCGGTCACGATGATCTCCTCTCTCTGACCGTAATAACAAATCAAGTGCTTCTGGGTGTATACCATATTCGTCCGGCGCCACAAAGTCAATGATCTCCTATCGAGGTTGAACCTCGATAACTCCCGCACGTCACTCGCCCACAAAAAGGCCCTCCAGCTGGAGACGCGGGTTCAGTGCGGCGTGCGCCGCGCGATCCGAAAGTGCGAGCACGCGATGCCAGAGGATCGTCCTTGTTTTTCCCGGCTTTTCTCCGGCGAGAACGAGCGCCATGGCGGCGAGGAATGACGGAAGATCAAAATCCTCCGGCTCAAGGATCTCCTTGATCAGGTCCCGGCGCGCGGACGGCGCCGCCGTGAGGAGCTTTTCTGCAAGCTCCAGGTCCGTCCGGAGCTTCATATCCTCCGTAAGACGCAGCGCGAGCCCGGGCCTGCCGAAAGCGCGCGCGGCGAAGCGCTTCGCCTCTGCCGCCGGAAACTTCCGTTCTTTTGCGAGCCAGGCCGCGATCTCCCCTTCCGGCACCGTGCCGAAATATATTTTTTCCACGCGCGAGAGGATCGTCGGCAAAAGACCTTCGGGATCCGACGCGATCAGAATGATCAGCGATGACGCCGGCGGCTCTTCTGCGATCTTCAGGATCGCATTCTGCGCCTCGGACGTCATACGTTCGGCATCATCAAGGATCAGCGTCCGGCGCGGACTGACGATCGGCCGCTGCCAGAGGAATTCTCTGATCGCCCGCACGGCGTCGATGCCGATGGACCCGCCCTTTTTGTCGGGATCGAGTTGCGCCGCAAAGGCCGCATCGATCACCATCCCGTCCTGAAGCACCTCCCCGTCCGCAGGCGGGGTAAAAGATCCCTTTTCCAAAAAATGCGCGAGGGCGAGCGCGAACGTCCGCTTTCCCACCATGGCAGGACCATAAAAAAGATATGCATGGCCGAGTGCCTGCGCCGCAGCAAGTCCCGTGAATTCCTTCGTTACCGTATCGCGTCCGATGATCATGACTGGTGCTGTTTGTTGATCTTCTTTGAAAGCTCCTTGATCTCGTCGCGCAGGATGGCGGCAAGCTCGAAATCCAGACGCTTCGCGGCTTCCTTCATTTCACGCTCCTTTTCCGCAAGGAGAGCCTTCTGAGCGGTCTTGGTCTTGGGGACGGCCCTGGTCTCAAGCTTGAGGATCTTATCAATATCAACTTCCGGCAGGATGTCGGTGATAGCCTTCTCTATGGTCCTCGGCGTGATGCCGTGTTCCTGATTGTATGCCACCTGCAGCTTGCGGCGGCGCTCGGTCTCCTTCACGGCACGGTCGATGGAACCGGTGATCTGATCGGCATAGATCAGCACCTCCCCCTCCACGTTACGGGCGGCGCGGCCGATGGTCTGGATGAGCGATACTTCACTCCGCAAAAATCCTTCCTTGTCGGCATCCAAAATGGCGACGAGCGAAACCTCCGGGAGGTCCAGTCCTTCGCGCAGCAGATTCACGCCGACCAGAACTTCGATCTTGCCCTTCCGAAGGTCGGTCAAGACCTTGATGCGGTCAAGCGTCTTCACATCGCTATGAAGATAATTGACCTTCACGCCCTTTTCCTCCAGATACGAAGAAAGGTCCTCCGCCATGCGTTTCGTGAGCGTCGTCACGAGCACGCGCTCTTTTTTCTTCACCCGCTCCTCGATGCGCGGAATGAGGTCGTCCACCTGTCCGCGCGCGGGCCGGATCGTGATCTTCGGATCAACGAGTCCTGTCGGACGAATGATCTGTTCCGTGACACCGTGCCGCGGACCCGGACACGATTCCCGTGCTTTTTCCATCTCGTACGCTCCCGGCGTCGCCGAGGTATAGATCACCTGCCCGATGCGTTTTTCAAACTCGGCGAACCGGAGCGGCCGGTTGTCGGCGGCGGATGGCAGCCGGAAACCGAACTCAATGAGCGTTTTTTTGCGCGCCGCATCGCCATTGAACATGCCCTGGATCTGCGGCACGGTCATATGCGACTCGTCGATGATCGTAAGAAAGTCGGGCTTGCCGTCCTCGGTGTGCGGGAAATAGTCCAGCAGCGTATCCGGCGGGGCGCCGGCGGGGCGTCCGGAAAGATGACGGGAATAGTTCTCGATGCCGTGACAGTAACCGACCTCGCGCATCATGGCAAGATCGAATTTCGTCCGCCGCTCCAGGCGTTCCGCCTCCAACAGCTTCCCTTCGCTCTCCAGCTTCTTCAGTTGGCCGCGCAGCTCCTCTTGGATCGCCTTGATGGCCCGTTCGCGCTCGGGCGCTTCCGTGATGAAATGCTTTGCGGGCGCAAAGACAACATCCGCGACCTGCGGCGTTTTTCCGGGCTGGAACCCCTTCACGGGATCGATCTCGTAGATCGCACGGATCACGCCGTCCCGAACCTCGAAGTTATAGATGACCTCGCGGTCGGCCGGCATGATCTCCCATTGCTCCCCACGCAGGCGGTAGGTGCCGCGCTTCAGGTCGGCCGTCGTACGCGAGAATTGCAGCTCCACAAGCTTCCGCGCAAAATCCTTGCGCTCGATGCGGTCGCCGACCTTGAAGTGAAAGATGTTCTGTGCATAGACCTCCGGCGCGCCAAGGCCGTAGATGCACGAAACCGATGCCACGACGATCACGTCGCGCCGCGTGAGAAGCGCGGTCGTCGCCGCATGACGCAGCTTGTCGATCTCGTCATTCACGAGCGCCTCTTTATCAATATAGGTATCACTGGAAGGAATATACGCTTCCGGCTGGTAGTAGTCGTAGTAGGAAACGAAATAATTGACGGCGTTGTTCGGAAAGAGCTCGCGGAACTCATTGCAGAGCTGGGCCGCCAAGGTCTTGTTGTGCGCAATGACGAGCGTCGGTTTCTGCACGGCCGCAATGACGTTCGCCGCCGTAAAGGTCTTGCCGGATCCCGTCACGCCCAAAAGCACCTGATCGCGGCAGCCCTTCCGGACGCCCTGAACCAGGCCCTCGATGGCCTTCGGCTGGTCCCCTGCGGGGCTGTTTTTCGATATCAATTCAAAACCGCGGCTTTCCATACCTTAAAGATACACCAAAAATCATGAAGCTCCCATTCCTGCGGAAGACGCCCGGTTCCGCAAAAACAAAAACCGCCTTCCCGCCTCACACGGAAAAACGGCCTTTGTTTTTATACTCACTGAACTAACAAAATCAATTATAACAACCCTCCCGGCAAAAGCAAAATGGTCCTGTGGAAAACCGTTCCGTTCGGCATTTTTTCATATATGCGTGAAACCTTTTCTCCGTGGTAAACTGTATATAAAGAGAGCGGTCTTTTTTATTTTCCCTATCCCATGAGCATCTTCTCTCAAAATCATAAACGCATATTTGCGGCAGCGATCGTCCTCGCCGTGGTCGCATCACCGTTTCTCCGGTCCGGCGCGGCGCGGGCGCAGACTGCTTCCTCTGCTACGGCCAACACGCAGAGCATCGCGGCGCAGCAACAGGCGCTTGAAGCGCAGCTCCAGCAGCTCGAAGGACAGATCAACCAGTACGAAACGCAGATCGCGGCAGACGAACAGAAAGGCACCAGCCTGACGGCGGAGATCAACAAGCTCAATTCCGAGATCGCCAAGGTGCAGCTCCAGATCAAGGCGACCAATATCACGCTCCAGGAGATCAACAGCCAGATCACTGCAACGGAATCGCAGATCACGATCACGGCCGGCGATATCACGAACAAGAAAAGCGCGATCGGCAACCTGCTCCAACGGCTCTATGAGGACGACCAAACGAGCGCCCTGGAATCCTTCGTCCAAAACCCGCGGCTCTCGGATCTCTGG
Source organism: Candidatus Parcubacteria bacterium (assembly GCA_027424065.1). Classification (GTDB taxonomy): domain Bacteria; phylum Patescibacteriota; class Minisyncoccia; order UBA6257; family 2-01-FULL-56-20; genus CAJAQL01. The sequence goes on from DAIBYH010000020.1 coordinate 8,417, forward strand.
GACCGGCTGCAGAACATCTCTCTTATGGAGACGAATCTGAGCGCGGATGTCACCGCGCTCGGCGCGCTTACGAACCAGCTCCAAACCCAGGACCAGCAGCTTGCCGTATCAAAGACCGCGGCGACGAGCGCTCAGCTCTACGAAGCGGCGCAGGCGCAGCAGATCGTTGCCGCCAAACAACAGAAAAGCCAGATCCTTGCGGACACGAAAGGCCAGGAATCCGCCTACCAAACCCTCGTCGAAAAGACCAAACAAACAGCAGCGCAGATCCGCAATCAGATCTTCCAACTGCTCGGTGGCGGCCAGCTGACCTTCGAAGAAGCATATCAATATGCCAAACTCGCCTCTCAGGCGACCGGCGTGGATCCTGCGCTCATTCTCGCCGTGCTGGACCGCGAGTCCGCGCTCGGCCAGAACGTCGGCCAGTGCAGCTATAAGACCGCAATGAGTCCGTCGAACATTCCCATCTTCCTTAAGATCACCCGGCAGCTCGGCCTGGATCCGAATTCCATGATGGTCTCCTGTCCCAATTCCGACGGCGTCTACGGCGGCGCGATGGGACCGGCTCAGTTCGAGCCATCAACCTGGGAACTCTATGCCTCGGGAATATCTTCCGTCACCGGCGACAATCCGCCGTCGCCCTGGAAGAACGCTGACGCTTTCGCCGCGACGGCGCTCTACCTGAAAGATGCCATGCAGGGCTGCGTTTCCCTGTACAGCACGACCCTCGCACAGGAACGCTGTACGGCGGCAAAATACTATGCCGGCGGCGGATGGCGGAACTATCTCTGGACCTACGGTGAAGCGACCGTGGAACGGGCGCAGACCTTCACGCAGGACATTGCAACGATCACCAGCTCGTCATAACGATACCTCTCTCATTTTGTCATTCCGAGCCCTTCAGTGAAAATTCAGGGCAAGCGTGAGCGAGGCATCCTTTCTGCTCCGGAAAGTTTTCCCTGTTTTGCCCTGCACGCAAATCAGCAAGAAAACCATTTCCAACATTATACCTTGATGATAGTATTGTTATATTCTTACGTCTCCGCAAAAAACGACTTCCCAATTCTATTTATGGAAAAATTTAATCCTGATCAAAAACTTCGAAGACCGGAATATCTTCCTCAATCGGAAGCAGAGTGGTTGGAAACTGGCAAGTTTAACGTTGAAACAATAGAGGTCAACGGAAAGAAGATAAGGTGTGCTCTAACGGAAGGAATCGAAGGAAATCCACTTGTTACTATGGCGGGCGGCATACCACGCGATCCCGAGCGGCGCAAAAAATTGCCGCTCATAAATAAATTGTATGGCCACCTTGCCATAAAACTGCTCAACGAGAACGAATCTGGTCTTTTATACAACCAACCGGCTACTGGCGGTTCAAGCGGCGAGTGGGAAAAGGAAACCATCCAAACTCGAACTAAAACACTCGCGGAAATATCGAAATATT
>DAIBYH010000021.1 GCA_027424065.1 Candidatus Parcubacteria bacterium
ATAAATGTTTTCAGACGTTCAATATTAAAATTGTTTATTACCAAAACACCTACAACACTTAGAACATCTAGAACATTTACAACATCTATGCCACTACAACATCTTCAACATTTACAACATTAGAACATTTATAACATTTACAACATATCGAACATTTACAACGCATAGAACATGCTTCTTACTTTCCTTCGTGGGTGAAAACTTTTTTCGTGCGATCAATGAAGAGTTTGCCCTGAAGGTGGTCGGTCTCGTGCTGGAAAACGTGCGCCAGGAGTCCCCACGCCTTGATCTTGACCGCCTTGCCGTTCTTATCAAGGCCGCTCAGAATGACGCGTTCGGCGCGCGGGACATATCCCCAGGTTCCGGGAATGCTGAGGCAGCCTTCCTCGAGGATCGCCGTTTCCTCGCTCCGTTTCTCTATTTTCGGATTGAAGACGGCGTAGAACTTGGTGCCGCCCTTGTCCACGTCCGGGACTTCGGCGACGAACAGATTATAGGGAAGGCCGATCTGGTTCGCGGAAAGGCCGATGCCGTTCGCATTGCGCATGATGCGCCGCATCCGCGCGAGCAGTTCAGTGACCTCCTTTTTGGTGAATTTTTTGAAATCAAAATCAACGGTCTTGTGCCGCAGGAATTTTTCCTCTTTTTTATCGCTGATCACCCAGATTTCGTTTTGCATGCGGGGATGTGGACGCTTCTTCCGTGACGATACGCATGAAATAAGCACCCTTGTTCTTTACCTCCTGCCGGTCCGCGACGTCCTTTGCGATCGCGAGCAGCCGCTGCGGATCACGCTCCTTTGCCAATTTGATGTAGAGCGCTTTGTGTGGCCGGTCGTGGAGAAGCTCCGCGATATCCAATCCGATCAGCTGATAGCTCCGATAGACGTGGGATTCCTTCGCGCGGCGCTTCAGTTCGGCGATATATTTTTCGCGCGCGCTCGGCATGGTTGCATTATAAAACAGGGAAGGCGTTGCGGCAAGGCGCCGTCGGGAAAAATTTCGGATGGTATTTTCATGCGGGAGCGCATAGAATGGCATCATGGCGCGGCGCTTCGAGCGGACAAAGGAGGATTTCATCTGCGGGAATTGCGGACATGCAACGCACGGCAACGGCTATACCAATCATTGCCCGCTTTGCCTTTGGAGCCGGCACGTGGACGTGAATCCCGGAGACCGTGCGGCGTCCTGCGGCGGGCTCATGGAGCCCGTCGGAACGGTTTTGAAGGGCGGCGACTGGATCATTCGCCATCGCTGCACGGTCTGCGGATTCGAGCGGAACAATAAGGCGGCTCCGGATGACGATTTCGAGGCCATCGTGCGGCTTTCGGTTCCGCAGGGGACACGGTGATATTTTTCTGATATCATGAGGGGTATGAAGATCAACAAGCGGCAGGTCATTGAAACGACGGTGGCGGTGGCGGTCGGTCTCGCGCTCCTGGGGGGCGGTTTTTGGTCCGGTTGGGCTGCGGGCGTGAAACATCCGCAGGTCATTACGGTGGCGCAGGCGACCAATATCGTCCCGCCCGCGGCGGCATCAACGTCGCTCGCCGATTTCAGTACCTTCTGGCAGGCCTGGGAGGACATCAATAACCTCTACCTTCGGAATCCGAGTGTTTCTTCGACCGCGAAGGTTTATGGCGCCATCAACGGCATGGTGCAGTCCCTCGGTGATCCGTATACCGAATTCTTCACGCCGGCCGATAGTCAACAGTTCCAGCAGGACATCGCCGGCAACTTCGGCGGCATCGGCGCGGAGCTCGGCATGAATGCGCAGAATCAGATCGTTGTCATTGCGCCGCTTACCGGCACCCCGGCCGCCACGGCGGGCCTGAAGCCGGAGGATGTCATTACCGCCATCAATGGGAGCTCCACCGATCAGATGTCGCTCGATCAGGCCGTGAACATCATCCGTGGTCCGATCGGTACGAAAGTGACGCTTGCTGTTATGCGGAGCGGATGGACGAGCACTCAGGATTTCACAATCACGCGCGCGAACATCCAGGTGCCGATCGTGACCTTCAAGATGATGGATGGAAATATCGCCTATATCCAGCTCGCACAGTTCGATCAGACCGCGCCGCAGCTCTTCTATAATGCGCTCGTGCAGGCTATGAACGATCATGCCCAGGGCATCATTCTTGACCTGAGGAATGATCCGGGCGGGTATCTGAGCGCCGCCGTGAACCTTGCCGGTTATTTTCTGAAGCCGGGATCCCTCGTCGTTTCGGAGGTCGGCAGGACCGTCGGCACGACGACCTATACCGCGCAGGGCAACGGTGCACTGGATAATTTCCCGATGGTGATCCTCGTGAACGGCGGATCGGCTTCGGCGGCGGAGATCCTTTCGGGGGCGCTTCACGACGACCGCAATATTCCGCTCATCGGCGAGAAGACCTTCGGTAAGGGCACGGTCCAGCAGCTCGTCAATCTTTCGGACGGTTCCTCGCTCAAGATCACGGTCGCGCACTGGGTGATGCCGGACGGCGAGATCATCGAGCATAAAGGCATCATGCCGGATTATGTGGTCCCGCTTACGGACACCGACATCAAGAATGGCGTGGATCCCCAGCTTCAGAAGGCGGTCCAGGTGCTCCAGTCGGAAATAAAATAAACCAACGTCGAACACCACTATTATGAAAGTCATTTTAACGGAGGATGTGCGGAATGTCGGCAGGAAGTTCGAGGTCAAGGAAGTGAACGATGGCTATGCGCGGAACTTTCTGTTTCCCAACAAATTCGCCGAACCGGCGACGCCGGCGGCGCTCAAGAAGCTCGCTGCCCGCAAAGAGGAGCATGATAAGGACGAGGCGCTCCTGCTCGGCCGCCTGAATGCCATTGCAAAGAAGATCAACGAGACGAAGCTTGAATTCACGGTCAAGGTGGACGATTCCGGCGCCGTGTTCGGTTCCGTGAACAAAGAATCCATCCTCAAGGCACTGCGGGAGCATGATATTGTCACCAAGGAGCGGGTAGAGATCGATCTGAAATATCCCCTGAAGGAACTCGGCGAATATACGGTCCCGATCGATCTCAAGAAGGGCGTCACGGCAGATCTGCGCATCGTTGTTTCTGCTGAGGCGGAGAAATGAGATTTATCAAGGTCGGACCTCGCCGCGAGATCCGACCTTGGCAGAGCCACAGAACAAAAAACTCCATCTTGCAATGGAGTTTTTTGTTCTGACTGTTCCGCTGTGCTATTCGACGCTTACGAGCGTTGCGGAGCGGTGGCGACCGTCGAATTTGGTCTTGGTCTTGGATGCGTATCGCACCACGCCGTTCTTTGCGGCGTAGAAGGTGTCATCGCCGGCGCGGCGGATGCCCTGGCCTGCGAGATATTTCGTGCCGCGCTGGCGGATGATGATCTCGCCGACGCTCACGCGCTGGCCATGGTTGACCTTGATGCCGAGCCGTTGCGCCGCGGAATCGCGACCCAATTTAGTTGATCCTAAAGCTTTGGTATGTGCCATAGAAGTAAGTCAAAAATCAAAATGCAAAATTCAAAACTGGAATTTAAAGCTTCAACTTTGCGTTTTTACCTTTGATTTTTCAGTTTATATTGACCCGTCCATTTTATGCTATAATGACGACAATGTCAATAAATACCAATAAGCTGGTCATTGATATTGAGACGATCGGGGAGAATTTCGATGCCCTGGACCATGCCACCCAGGAGAATCTGACCCGCTGGATCAAGCGGGATTCCGAAAGCGACGAGGAATATAAGATCGCCCTGGAAGACCTGAAGAACGGCCTCGGTTTTTCGCCACTTACGGGAGAGATCGTGGCGATCGGCCTTTTGGACTACCACAAGAACGAGGGCGCCGTGTATTACCAGGCGCCGGGCCAGAAGAACGAGGAAGCCAAAGAGGATGGCATTTCTTTCAAGCAGATGACCGAAGAGGAGATGCTTAGGAAATTCTGGGAGCTCGCCGGCCGCTATCAGGTCTTTATCACGTTCAACGGCAGGGCGTTCGATATTCCATTCATGGTCATCCGCTCGGCGATCAAGGGCATCCGGCCGACCAAGGACCTCATGCGCGGCCGCTACCTTTACCAAAACAATCCCGAAGCGCTCCATATTGATCTTGCGGAACAGCTGAGCTTCTATGGTGCGACGCGCCGGAAGGGAAGCTTGCATCTCTGGTGCCGTGCGTTCGGCATTGAGAGCCCGAAGGCGGAGGGCGTGACCGGCGACGATGTCGGACCGCTCTTCAAGAAGAAAAAGTTTCTGGATATCGCAAAGTACAATGTGCGCGACATTCGCGCGACGCGAGAGCTCTATGCGAAGTGGGAACAGTATCTCCAGTTCTGAGCGGGAATTATCGAGGTTGAACCTCGGTCCGAGGTTCAACCTCGATAATAGGGGATAAACGACCTCCCGTGTCTTAATGATTTTTTCATGATCCGTGCGATAGCATGTGGATATGCTGCGCTGGATCAAGAATGTCTATCATTTCTACGAGCATCCGATCCTCTTCGGATCAGCGATCTTTCTTGTCGCCTCCATTGCCTTTGCGCTGGGTTATCTGGCGAATCGGGAATACCGGCATATTCCCATTATCATCGAGAAGTGCTCCACGGCTACGTCCTCAAGTCCGTAAGAGCGCACGGAGGTCGGCGAGAACCTCTTCGGCGTGTCCGACGGGATTCACGTTCTCGTAGATCTTTGCGATCTTTCCCTGCGGATCAATGAGGAATGAAGTTCGAAGGGTTCCTTCATAGGAGTGTCCCATGAACTTTTTCTTTCCCCAGACGCCGTATTTTTTGACAACCTCTTTCTTTTCATCAGCAAGGAGCGTGAATGGGAGATCGTATTTTTCCTCGAATTTTTTATGGCTTGCCGCACTGTCAACGCTGATGCCGAAGACCGCGATCTTTAATTTTTTGAAATCGGGGAAACTGTCGCGGATACCGCACGCTTCCTTGGTGCATCCCGGCGTATCATCCTTTGGATAGAAGTAGAGGAGCACCCAGTGGCCCCGCTCGTCCGCGAGGGGGTGTGTTTTGCCGTTCTGATCGGACAGAGTAAAGCGTGGCGCGATGCGGTTCAATTTCGGGAGGCCGGGTTGCGATTTCTTCATTTTTCTGTTATTATACACACTCGTTGAGCGTCTCTCAACTTTTTAATCATTTTTATCATTATGGACATCAGGAATATCGCCATTATCGCACACGTGGACCATGGAAAAACGACGCTCGTCGACGCGCTCTTGAAGCAGTCGGCGGGTTTTAAGCTGAAGACCGGCGCCGAAAGCGAGCTCATCATGGACTCCAATGAGCTGGAGCGCGAACGCGGCATCACTATCTTTTCAAAGAACGCTTCGGTGGTCTATAAGGATATCAAGATCAATATTGTGGACACTCCGGGCCACGCGGATTTCGGCGGCGAAGTGGAGCGCATCATGCGCATGGTGGATGGCATTCTGCTGTTGGTTGACGCCAAAGAAGGTCCGATGCCTCAGACGAAGTTCGTTCTGCGGAAGGCGATCCAGGCAGGACATAAGATCATCGTGGTCATCAATAAGATAGACAAGGATGGCGCGCGTCCGGCATGGGCGTTGAACGCAACCTTTGATCTTTTCTTTGAACTCGGCGCAACCGAAGAGCAGATCGATTTCCCGGTCATCTATGCCTCCGCGGTCCAGGGAAAGGCGGGGCTTGCGCCGCGCCTGGAGGACATGCGCGACGTAGAGCCGATCTTCGAGACGATCGTGAAATATATTCCTGCTCCGAAGAAGGGCGATCTCGCGACGACGCAGATGCTGACCGTGAACCTGGTCTATGACAATTACAAGGGCAAGATCGCGGTCGGACGCCTTTATTCGGGAACGCTCAAAAAAGGCGCGACCGTTGCGCATATCACCCGTAACGGCAACGTAAAACCGGAGAAGCTCACGTCCGTCATGTTGTTCGAGGGATTGAACCGTGTTGATGTCGATGTTGCCGAGGAGGGCGATATCGTCGCCATCGCGGGCATTCCGGACGTTTCCATTGGCGAAACGATCGCGGACCCGGAGCATCCCGTTGCGCTGCCGACGATCATGATCGATGAACCGACGATTAAAATGACCTTCGGCGTCAATACGTCGCCGTTCCGCGGGAAAGAAGGAACCTTTACGACCTCGCGCAATTTGAAGGACCGTCTCGAAAAGGAACTGGAAACCGATGTTGCGCTCGCGGTCGCCCCGACCGATACGTCCGATCGCTGGGTCGTGGCGGGACGCGGCGAGCTTCACCTTGCGATCCTTATCGAAAAAATGCGCCGCGAAGGATTTGAGATAGAGGTTTCCAAGCCGCAGGTCATTTTCAAAGAGGTTGATGGCAAAAAAATGGAACCGATGGAATTGGCCTCCATCGAGGTGCCCGAAGAATATTCCGGCGCCGTCATTGAGATGTTCGGCAAGCGGCTCGGGGTCATCAAGGATATGCGCGTCGACGAGAACCACGTGGCGCATCTCGATTTTGCGATCCCGACGCGCGGTCTGATCGGCTTGAGGAACAAGTTTATCACGGGAACGAAGGGCCTCGGCATCATGAATACGCTGTTCACCGGTTATGAGGCATACAAAGGGGATATCACCTCCATTCCGCACGGATCCATCGTTGCCACCGAAGCGGGCGTTGCGAACAATTACGGACTGGTGACGGCGCAGGGGAGGGGCAAGCTTTTCATTTCTGCCGGCGTGCCGGTCTACGAGGGCATGGTGGTCGGTGAGAATGCCAAGGAGGGCGATGTCATGGTCCATGTTGCCCGCGAGAAGCAGCTGACGAACTTCCGCGCGAAGAACGAAGGATTGCAGTCCCAGCTCGAAGTTCCGGTCAATATGACCCTGGAAGATGCTTTGGATTATATTGATGACGAGGAGATGGTGGAGATCACGCCGAAGAGCATCCGCATCCGCAAGAAATATCTGACCGAGAACGATCGCAAGAAGGCCGGACGAACGACGGCGGCATAAATAATCACCGAGGTCGGATCCCGGATAGCGTGAAAAAGCCCCCGCCTTGGCGGGGGCTTTGTGTTGGGGGAGAAATAGAGAATCAGAGGACCTGCTCGAGGCGGCGCGCCCGCACCGGATGGCGGAGGTGGCGGAAGGCTTTCGCTTCGATCTGCCGGATCCGTTCGCGCGTCACGCCCAGTTCCTGGCCCGTCTCTTCAAGGGTCTTTCCCTCGAAGAATCGGTATCCAAGAATGATCCGCTCGCGTTCGGGAAGCGTCTTGAGGGTCGCGTTCACGATCCGCCGGCGCTCCTCTTCTTCCACGGCGTCCTGCGGGGTGGGAGCCGGAAGCCGGATGACTCCGGCAATGGCAAGAAGGTTGACGGGAACGTTCCTGACGGAACGGATCTTCTTCGGGGCCCTGATGAATTCCTCGGTGAAGACCTCCTCGGGCCAAAGCTCTTCGGGCATTTTGCCGGTGAGCTCGTAGCACCGGGCCGTGAGCTCGGTGGAGAATGATCTCCAGTCGGGCACTTCGTGCATGTTGATCCAGCGGGCGAATTCACTGGCTGTGATATTGAGAAAGCGTGCCGCTTGCGACTGGTTCCATCCCCGGGCCTGGAGGGCCGTAAGGAAGTCGCCATGCTTCAGTTTTGCTTCCACTCCGACGGAGAAGACCTCTGTCCTTCTCTTCATATTCTCTTTTCCTCTCGTGGCAAGTTGCCGTATTTATTAAAACAAATAGGCAATTTTAAGTCAAGTATCCGACCGTCTTCAGCCAGTCCTCGTTTTCCCACTCCCAAAGCTTCTTTGCGCCGAGGAACGCCTCAAAATCGCGGCGCCAATCGGGGAATTCCTTGAGCTCGATCTCGCCGAACGGTTCGCTCCAGGCGTGCGTGCAGGTGCGCTGGGTTGGGTTGTTCCAGGCGATGGCGATCTTCTCGCGGCCGCCCTTCACGCGGCGCCGGGCTCCGCAGCGGAGGCATTTCTGGATCTGGTCAATGCGCAGGATCCAGCGGGTTTGGAGGTCTTCAAATTCGTTCTTGAGAGCGTCCATATAGGCGGATGTTTGCAGGCAGTAATCCCGGTAGATGGATTGCGAGGTTTTGATGTCCAGAACGCCGAGCTTGCCGCCGATGCGCGCGATCGCATCCACAGTGCCGGCGTAGCGTTCGTCCCGGTTCACGATGCGGCGTTCCACGCGTTCAGGCGTCACTTCAATATGGTTTTCTTCCAAAAAAGAAACGGCGGCCCGGACGGCGGGGGCCACCGATTCCGGGATCTCCGGGTTGCCGCCGAGAAGGATGCTCTCCACGGTCTCGTGCACGAGCGTTCCTTCTTTTGCGGACTGTTCCGTGGCGTCCTGTGCCGCTTTAAAGCTGCTCGCGGCCGCATAGTAGCGGTAGAGCGCCGGTTTTGCCTTGATGGTGACGATCTTTGTCACGCGCGGATACCAGACGTCGTCAATGGTATAACCGCACTGTTCTTTGAAGTCCTCAGTATCCTTATATTCGCTGAATGCCATTTTTTATATTTTCTGATGTATTTTTCATTACAACATTCCAACACTATAACACTACAACAATTTATCCGTCAGCTTGACGATGTCGCCGGCGCCCATCATGACGATGACCTTTTGGGAAAGGGGAGTGCGGTCGAGAGAGAGGATCGCTTCCCGTAACTTTCCGGGATCCGGGAGATAGAACACCGGACGGCGCGGTTCCTGTCGCTGCATCGCCTTGACGAGCGCCGCGGAGTCGCGGTTTTTGAGAATGGCATCGCGGCCGGCAACGTGGTAGAGCGGCAAGATCAGGAGTTCGTCCGCGTCGCGGAAGGCGGCCTGGAATTCGCGGAATAAGAGCGCGAGCCGCTGCGCCTGATGCGGCTGGAAAACACAGAGGATCTTTTTCTTCGGGAACTTTTCCCGGAATCCTGCGAGGGTCGCTGCGATCTCGGTGGGATGATGCGCGTAATCATCAAAGACGGGCGCTCCGCGGAAGGTGCCGCGGCGTTCCATGCGCCGCCAGGCGCCGCGGTAGGCGTGGAGCGCGGAAAGGATTTTATTCTCGGGGATCCGGAGAAGACGCCCGAGTTCGTAGACGGCGGTCGCATTGGAGGTATTGTGGGCGCCCGGCAGGGACATGGCGCGCTTTACTTTTTTTCCGGCGGAATTTTCCCGGGAATACCAGACGACCACGACGGAATTACGATGGGCGATCTTCGTGATGTTCGCGCGAAGGCTCCAGAGCGGTGCGTCGTCGCGGTTCAGGATCATAAGGCCGCCGGGGCGAACGCGTCCGAGGAATTTCAGAAATGCCTTCTTTACGTTTGTGAAATTTTTATAAAAATCCAGATGTTCGCGGTCGATGTTCGTGACAATGGCGACCGCAGGGGAATAGGCCGTGAAAGCGGCGCCGAAGTCGTCGGCCTCCAGGACGAGGTACGGCCCGTTCCCGATCCGAATATTCTTTCCTTTAAGTTCTTTCAGCTTTGTGCCAATGAGAACCGTGGGATCAAGTCCGCTCTTCATGAGCGTGATCGCCGCGAGCGCTGTCGTGGTGCTTTTGCCGTGGGATCCTGTGATCGCGATGGTAGCGTAGGCTTCCGTGATCTTGCCGAGCGCTTCGGCGTAGGGGATGGTTGCGATCCTGCGTTTGCGGGCCGCGCGGATATCCGGATTGTCGTCATGAATGGCCCGGTTATAGACAACGAGATCGGTTTTCTTCGGGATCCGTTTCCCCGAGTGGCCGATCGTAACCGGAATGCCTTCCTGCCGCAGTTCATCGGTCAGCTCGCTCC
>DAIBYH010000022.1 GCA_027424065.1 Candidatus Parcubacteria bacterium
CATTTCCCGATAGTACGAAGGAAAGGTATCGCCCTGGCGATCGAGCGCCTGCGAGAACGAAAGGCCTCCGTCCACGTCGCGCCCGATATCCGCGATGGCATCCTTCAGCTTCTGATTGGTGGTCTGTTCGCCGAGGGTCTTCAGGGCGCTGTTCAGGGGAAGCTGCGCCTGCAGGAGCGTTGCGAGCTGGCGCGCGAACACGACGAGGTCCTTCCGCCGCACGCGATTCAAAAGCCCCGCGACTCCATCGTACCAATGCGGCTTCTCGGCCTCCGTTACGGTCAATACGAAAAGGTCGTGGCTCTGAAGGATCTGAAGCGCCATATCGCGCCCCCCCGCCTCAACGAATCCGGCCTGGAGCTCCCCTTCCTTGTTGCGTGCTTGATATTTGAATTTCATAACGGCATTTCCTACATCTTCTCAAGGAGAATCTGCAGTTCCGCGGGGTTCAGCGAATAAAGCGCCGCGTTCTCGAACGTGATCTCCTTGTTCTTCACGAGATTCGCGAGCGAGCGGTTCAGGGTCACCATGCCCTCCTGCAAACTGGTCTCGATGACAAGGTCGATCTGATAGACCTTGCGTTCGCGGATCAGGTTCCTGATGGCAGGATTCACGATCATGATCTCGAGCGCCGGAACGCGTCCGCCGGAGATGCGGGGCAGGAGACGCTGGGAAACAATGGCAACGAGCGTCGCCGCAAGCTGCGAGGAGATCTGCCCCTGCTGCTCCGCCGGGAAAGAATCAATGATGCGGTCGATCGTCTGCGATGCCGAGTTCGTGTGCAGCGTGGCGAACACCAGGTGGCCGGTCTCGGCCGCCGTCATCGCCGTGGAAATAGAAACGGCGTCGCGCATTTCGCCGATCATGATAACGTCCGGATCCTGACGAAGCACGGTACGAAGGGCCGCATGAAAACCCATCGTATCCGAGCCGACTTCGCGCTGAGAAATGATGCACTTATCCTGCGTAAAAAGATATTCCACTGGATCCTCTACGGTGATGATGTGGTCCGACTGCGCGTGGTTGATCTCGTCGAGGACCGCCGCGAGCGTTGTTGATTTGCCGTGTCCGGCAGGGCCCACCACCAGCACGAATCCCTGCGAGAGATTCGTAAAATCGTGGAGGATCGGCGGGAGATTCAATTCTTCGACGGTCCTGATGCGGGAAGGGATCAGACGGAGCGCGGCCGCGAGATAGCCGCGCTGATAATAAACATTGACGCGGAAACGGGCCTTGTCCTCGAAGCTGTAGGCAAGGTCGATCTGTCGGTCCTTGGCGAGCTTTTCCTTCTGGCCCGGGAGCGCAAGCAGCTCCATGATCACGCCCTCGGCGGATTCGGGGGTCATGATCTCCTCTTTTTCAAGCGGAACCAGAATGCCGTCCACGCGGAGCGTCGGCTTGCGCCCCACTGCAAGATGAAGGTCGGAAGCATTTTGGCGCGCCGCCTCCGTCAAAAGATCGCTGAGCTTCTGTTTGTAGTCGTCCATGCAAAAATTATAGCACAGTTTCCGGCGCAACACCCTTCCGTCGCACGTCCTTCGGAACCCCGCCTAACCTCCCCTCAGACGAGGGGAGAGATTTTAATTCCTCCTCCCTTTCAAGGGAGGAGCCAGAGGAGGGGTCTTTTTATCTTCCTCTTATTCCTCGGTCTCGCGAAGGACCTCTTCGATGGAAACCGATCCGTCCAATGCCTTCAGGACGCCGTCCTGTCTGAGCGTGATCATTCCCTGCCGCTTCGCTTCTTGGGATATCTTCTGGATCGTCGGGCTTGTGGTAATGATCTCTTCGAGATCGGAGGTCATCTTCAATACCTCGAAGATCGCCTCGCGCCCCTGGATCCCCTTCCCTTTGCAGACGCTGCATCCTTTCGCATGCCAGACCTTGTAGGGCTGCGGGTAATTCCCCGTTATCTCCGCCGGAAGGCCGGCGAGCGCACTTGCGATCACCTGCTGGAGCTGCGGTGATGCCTCTTCCTGCTGCTTGCAGCTTGAACACAGAACGCCGATCAGGCGCTGCGAGATCATCAGATTCAGGGCCACCGGAAGCAGGAATGGCTCCACTTTCATATCCACGAGGCGCGGCACGACGCCCGCGGAATTGTTCGTATGCAGTGTGGAAAGCACGATGTGGCCGGTCAAGGCCGCCTGTACGGCAAGTCCCGCGGTCTCGTTGTCGCGGATCTCGCCGACCATAATGACGTCCGGGTCCTGGCGGAGGATCTCGCGCAGGCCGGATGCGAAATCGTAACCGATCTCGGGACGTACCTGCGACTGATTGACGCCGGAAACGAAATATTCCACCGGATCTTCCAGGGAAACGATGTTCACGCTCTCATTATTGAGGCGCTGCAGGAAAGCATAGAGCGTCGTCGTCTTACCGGAACCCGTCGGTCCGGTGATGAGGATCATGCCGTACGGTTTCTCAAGCCCCTCTTTCACGACATCCAGCGCCTTGTATCGGAATTTCAGGCTGTCGAAGTTCTTCAGGCCGGTCGTCGGGTCAAGAACGCGGATCGCGACCTTCTCGCCAAGCGGCGTCGGAAATGTCGCGACGCGGAAATCGATATCCTTATCAAGCAGCCGTGAGCGGAATCTGCCGTCCTGCGGCATGCGGGTCTCATCGATCTTCAGATTGGAGATGACCTTCACGCGCGAGATGACGGGCTGCGCGAGCTCCGCCGGCAATGAGGCCGCCTGCTGGAGGTCGCCGTCAATGCGGAAACGGATACGGAGCGATCCTTCCTGCGGCTCGATATGCACGTCGGAAGCGCGATTGAACACGGCCTCCTTCAGCGTATCGGCAACGATCTTGATGACGGGCGCATCCTCATTGCCGGTCGCGGCCGAAAGGTCCACGGCCCGCTGTCCCGCATGTCCCTCTTTTATGTCCAACGACTGAACGGCACGCTCGATCTCCGAACGGTAGGGCGAATAGCGACGGAGCACATCCGTCCAATCGCCGTACGAGATGAGATAGACGCCGAGGTTCAGATGGTTCTGGCGCGCAATGAACTTCACGGCGTCCTGATCCTTTGGGTCGTCGGGGTGCAGCATGCCGATGACGAGAAGATTGTCGGCGAGCGATATGGGCGCCACGCCGTACGTCCGCGCCGTCTCCTCGGAAACGAGCGAGAACAGTTTTTCATCGATGGTCTTGGCATCGATCTTCTCGTAGGGAACGTTCATGAGCGCGCTCTTCAGTTCCGCGATCTTCGCATCCGGGACCAATCGCTCGCGCGAGATGATCGCCTCGGCGGATTCCCCGCTCGAGGCGGCGTTCCGACGCAAACGCGCCAGGGATTCCGGCGCAAGCAATCCCTGCTTCTGGATCTGCTCCAACAATTGGTCTTCGGTCATTGATTTCATTATACACCACCCGCACCGAACCTGCGGCCTTGTGGACAAAAATATCCCCGCGCCAGAACAAAAAACACTCCGCCCGCGAGCTGGATTATTTTTGAGATAGGTTCTAAGCTGGAATGAGGAGGGTGCCATGTTCGTTCACATTTTGCCCGTCACCGCCCCTATCGGGGTTGCCTTCTTCAGGGCCGCCGTCACGGAGACCCTGGAACAACGAAAATTAAAGGAAGAAGCCGAACTCTTCGGTCTTCGGCGCGACATCGATTACGTCTCCCGTCTTCTCTTCCACTCTGCGCTCTTCGGTTTTGAGCATCGGTTCGGGATGTGGGGAGGCGGGGCGCTGAAGGGCTCTGAGATCGAAGAGATCGCTGGGCGGCTTGCGGAAGACGCCATCGATGACTCGCGCTCCCAGGAAGTCGCCGATCAGCTCCTGCTGCGGTTCGGTCTTTTCCCGAAAAGGATCCCTCAGATAGAGGTCCTGCGCCTTGAACTCTGCGGCGGAGAGCTCTACCGTAAGGCCTCCCGGCCACGGTCTTCGCTCGCACGACAAGACCTGGAATCCATGGCGGGGAATTTCATTCCCTGGACGGACGTCCTGCAGGACATGCAGCGCCGCGAGCGGCTCATTATCCATTGATCATCAACCGTATCGCCCCGGAACCCACGGGGCGATGCTCTTTTTTCTATGCGCAAAAAACTTTCCGTCAATTTCTTCGACCGGCCGACGACCGCGGTCGCGCGCGATCTGCTTGGAAAACACCTCGTCCGCCGATGGCAGGGAAAAGAGCTTGCACTCCTTATCACGGAAGTGGAGGCCTACGACGGACCCCATGATCGCGCATCGCATGCGAGCCGCGGAAAAACTCGGCGCACGCGCATCATGTTCGGACCAGCGGGACGCTTTTACGTCTACTTCACCTATGGCATGCATTGGCTCGTGAATATCGTCACCGGCCCGAAGGAATATCCCGCCGCCGTTCTCATCAGGGCGGGCGGCTACCATAACGACAAAACGGGGACGTGGACCGAATTGAACGGTCCTGCGCGCCTTACGAAATTCCTGCACATCGGCAAAGCGCAGAACGGCAAGATCGCAAGGCCGGAGAGCGGGCTTTGGTTTGAGGATCGCGGCGCGATCGTCCCGAAGAAGATCGTGGCCAGCAAGAGGATCGGCGTCGATTACGCCGGCCCGATCTGGAAGAACAAGCCCTATCGCTTCAGTATTATCAAAAATCGCCCCCGAACCAAGGCAAAACCCCAATAATATGGACAATTTTATTTTTTGTGTTAAAATTGCCATCAGTACCAAACTGATGAAAGGGGGTAAGTAATTGTGCGATTACTTACCAAACTCCCGGCAGCTCTCCTGCTGCTGATTGCAATGGGCGCAAGCTCATTGCGCGCCACAGCTCAGATGCAGTTCACCCCGCGGGTGGATGCGCCAACGAAGCAGGTCGAAGGACATCGGAAGATCGATCTCCTTTACCTTGCCTCGGAGGCCTATCTTGCCGCAGGAACGGCGGTGGACATGAAATCCACTGCCGATGGACTGCATCACCCGACGATGGCGTATCGTGCCGATGGGATATTCCTGACGCACTACTACGTCACGGAGAACGGGTGGGCCGGATTCCTGGGAAATCGGAACGCGGACGGCGTTGTTCTTGCCAACGTGCTTCTGAATACCGGGTTCGATCTGGCCGACCGACGACTCTATCGTCGCGGAGGGCGATGGCGGATCCTGGCTGTCACATTGAACGTGCTCAAGGGCACCGAAAATGTGGCCGACGGGGTCAGCAACATCAGAATGCTCGGGAGTATTAATAAACGTGTAAGACTGGAAACCGGCTACACGGGACGGATCATTTGGTCCCGATAGGAGCCACGTTCGGCGGGCAGGCCGAGAAACAGCGGCCCGCCCGCCCCTTCCCTCGCCTTGCCGTTCTCTTGACAAAAGTTCCTTGAAAGACGTACACTAAGCTTAGATTAAATAAAGGATCCTGTTTCATCCCCCTCCTTTCGGGGATATGATAATAGATCACAGTTGGTACAACAGGATCCCCCAAGGGCTCTTCCGCTCGCACAAGCGTTGAAGGGCCCTTTTTCTTTTCGCGAAACAGAATAAGGTCCTCAAGAAAAAATCCCCTCCGCCGAAGCGGAGGGGATTTTCATTCTTTATCTCTTCTTTCCTTCGATGATCAGCTGCGCAACATTCTGCGGGGCCGGTTCATAATGATCGAATTCCATCGTGAACGATCCGCGCCCCTGGGTCATGGACCGCAACTCGGTCGTATAGCTGAACATTTCGGACAGCGGCACTTTGGCATCAATGACCTTCAGGCCGGGCCGGTCGGTGATCTCCTCGATCCTGCCGCGCTTGGAATTCAAGCTGCCCGTGATCTCGCCGAGGAAATTGGTCGGGATCAGCACCTGGATCTTCATGATCGGTTCCAGAATGACCGGCTTCGCGCGCTTCGCGGCCTCCTGGAATGCCATGGAGCCGGCGATCTTGAAGGCGGCCTCCGACGAGTCAACCTCGTGGAACGAACCGTCGTAAAGCGTCACCTCCACGTCCACCACCGGATACCCGGCGAGAATACCGCGGTCCAGGGATTCCTTGACGCCCTTTTCCGTGGGACCGATGAACTCCTGCGGGATCGAGCCTCCCTTGATCTCATTCAAAAAGACGAATCCCTTTCCTCTCTCAAGCGGCTTCACGCGGAGCCAGACGTCGCCGTACTGACCGCGGCCGCCGGACTGCTTGATGTACTTTCCTTCCGCCTCTCCCTCGCCCATGATCGTTTCCTTGTAGGCGACCTGCGGCCGGCCGACATTCGCTTCCACGCCGAATTCGCGCTTCATGCGGTCAACGAGAACTTCAAGGTGAAGTTCGCCCATGCCGGAAATGATCGTTTCGCCCGTATCCGGATCGCCCGCAACACGGAAGGTCGGATCCTCTTCGGCGAGACGATGGAGCGCCGTGCCCATCTTTTCCTGGTCGGCCTTCGTCTTCGGCTCAATGCGGATGCCGATGACCGGCTCGGGGAAAGTTATCTTTTCCAAAATGACGCCGTGATCGGGATCGCAAAGCGTGTCCCCGGTCGTCGTGCTCTTCAGACCGACGATCGCGGCGATCTCGCCCGCATAGATCTCCTCCACCTCTTCGCGCTGGTTCGCATGCATACGGACGATGCGGCCGATGCGCTCCTGGACGTTCTTCGTCGAGTTCAAGATGTAGGAACCGCGCTTGATCAC
The DNA here is from genome assembly GCA_027424065.1 of Candidatus Parcubacteria bacterium. Classification (GTDB taxonomy): domain Bacteria; phylum Patescibacteriota; class Minisyncoccia; order UBA6257; family 2-01-FULL-56-20; genus CAJAQL01. The sequence goes on from DAIBYH010000022.1 coordinate 6,615, forward strand.
GCCCGAATAGTTTCGGAAGAACGCCAAGCTTCCCACAAAAGGATCGCTCGCGATCTTGAACGCAAGACCGGCGAACGGCTCCGCGTCCTTCGCGTGCCGCTCAATGATCGCGTCCGTCTTCGTGTCGTGCCCTTTGACCGCCGGAAGGTCCGTCGGCGCCGGAAGATAATCCACCACGGCATCAAGCATGAACTGAACGCCCTTGTTCTTGAGCGCCGAGCCGCACAGCACCGGAATGATCTTGTTCGCAATGACCGCCTTTCTGAGAACGCGGCGGAGGTCCTCGAGTGACGGCTCCTTACCCTCAAGATATGCCGCCATCATGTCGTCATCGTTTTCCGCGATGCGCTCCACGAGATCATGCCGCGCCTTTGTGACCGACGCCTTCATGTCGGCCGGGATCTCCACCTCCGTGATGTTCTCGCCGTGCTCGCCTTCGAAGTTGTACGCCTTGTTCTCAAGGAGGCAGACCATGCCCTTGAAATCCGATTCGGCGCCGATCGGGAGCTGGATCGGGATCGCATTCGGGGTCAGGCGGTCAAGAATGGACTGGAAGCTCTTCGTAAAGCTTGCACCCATGCGGTCGAGCTTGTTGATAAAACAAATGCGCGGAACGTTATATTCGTCCGCATAGCGCCAGTTCGTTTCCGACTGTGGCTCAACGCCCGCGACGCCGTCAAAGACGACGACGGCGCCATCCAGAACGCGGAGCGATCGCTTCACCTCTACGGTAAAATCGATGTGTCCCGGAGTATCAATAAGGTTGATCTGGTGTTCGTATGCTTTGTTGTGATTGCGCTCGGTCGGGATCCAGAACGCGGTCGTCGCAGCGGACGTGATCGTGATGCCGCGCTCGCGCTCCTGTTCCATCCAGTCCATCACCGTATCGCCGGTGTGCACTTCGCCGATCTTATGCGAAACGCCGGTATAAAAAAGCACGCGCTCCGAAACCGTCGTTTTTCCGGCGTCGATGTGCGCGATGATACCGATATTCCTTACTTTTTCTATGGGATATTTGCGGGGCATAAATAAAATAGTTAGCGATTAGTAATTAGCGACGAGCGATTAGGGGTTGGTGATTAGTGATTAGAAATAATGATTTTCATTTCTGATTCCTAATCGCTAATCGCCAGCTACTAATCGCTTCTTCTCTATCTCGCGAAGTGCGCAAAGGCGCGGTTCGCTTCGGCCATGCGATGCGTATCCTGCTTCTTCTTGATGGCTGCACCCTCATTTTTGGACGCCGCGATCAATTCATCCGCAAGCTTCGCCGCCATCGGCTTTCCCTTTTTGGAACGGGCCGCATTGATCAGCCATCGCGTCGCGAGCACGAACTTCCGTTCGGGGCGAACCTCCATCGGAACCTGGTAGTTGGCGCCGCCGACGCGCTTGGAAACGACCTCCACCATCGGCGAGACGTTCTCGAATGCCCGTTCAAAAACTGCGATCGGGTCTTCCTTGGTGATCTTTTTGATCTCCTCAAACGCACCGTAGACCACGCGTTCCGCGGTGGACTTTTTACCGTCCTTCATGACGTAATTGATGAAACGGCCCAGATCAACGCGACTGTGGATCGGATCAGGAGTGTGATATTTCTTATAAACGCGCTTTTTTCTCATAGAAACGATGTTTTATTATTTCGGCCGCTTCGCACCGTACTTCGACCGCTGCTGTTTCCGATCGGCAACGCCCGTGGCATCAAGCACGCCGCGGACCACATGATACCGGACACCCGGAAGGTCCTTCACGCGGCCGCCGCGGACCACGACAATGGAGTGCTCCTGCAGGGAGTGGCCTTCACCGGGAATGTAGGCCGTGACCTCCATGCCGTTCGTAAGGCGTACGCGGGCGACCTTGCGGAGCGCCGAGTTCGGCTTCTTCGGGGTCGTGGTGAACACTTTCAGGCAGACGCCCCGCTTGAAGGGAGATCCGGAATCAACCGGCCTATTTTTAATCGAATTGAAATAGTACGACAAAGCCGGCGCCTTGGTCTTTGCGCGCGCCGATTTTCTTCCCTTTTTTGCCAATTGCTGGACGGTAGGCATTGCTTATAAAGAAAGTTCATCCCCGTGAAAACGGGGAACGGGATACAACCCATCTCGAATCACGGGAATAGGATACAGGAAATACCGGCCGTTTGTCAACGACCAGGGGACTTTGCGAAGGTTCCGCTATATCTTGCCGAGCGGACAGAGCTCGTGCTTATGCGGCCGCGCCGGACAATAGTTCCTGCCGTATTCAATAAGCTCGTAGGTTGCGCGGAACCAGTCCTTGTGCGGGATGATCTGCATAAGGTCCTGCTCGATCTTTTCCGGCGTCTTCTCGCGGGAAAGCCCGAGCACTCCCGCAAGGCGCTTAACGTGCGTATCCACGGCGATGCCGTCCACCACCCCGTATGCATTGCCGAGAATGACATTCGCCGACTTTCGTCCGACGCCCGGGACCGTAAGCATCTCCGCCATGGTTCTCGGAAGTTTCCCTTTGTATGTTTCCCTGATCACCCTCGCCGCGGCGAGGATATTTTTCGCCTTGTTGCGATAGAATCCCGTTGCACGGATATCCTGTTCGAACGCCCGCCGGTCGGCGCGGACGTAATCGTCCAGTGTGCGATATTTTTTAAAAAGCGTCTGCGTGACCTCGTTCACTTTCTTGTCCGTGCACTGCGCCGAAAGCTCCACGGCGACCAAAAGCTCCCAGTTCGTGCGGAAGTTCAAGGCGATATGCGCATCCGGAAACAGCTTTCGCAGGACACGCGACATCTTCTGCCACCGCCGCCGCAACCGCGGAAGCTCCTCGGGTAAGATCATGGATACAGTATACACCAGCCGCCCTCTACCGAAGGGCGGGTTCTGCCGCTATCGAGACTGAACCGTGATAGCTATCGTTCCGAGCATAGCGAGGAATCCTTTCCGCAAAAAACCGAGTTGAATTTCTTGACAAGCTCGGGCGACAGAAAAACTGGAACTATCTGAATCGGCGACGCATTCGATGTTTTCCGCCACCAGCAAATCTTGATGAAAAAAGTTTTTAGGGTTTAAAAATAGATTTCGATATGTTGCCGAATTCTTGTCTAAAGTTGCTCCTTACTAACCTTCTCTCGTTTTTGAACAATCGATCCTTCT
>DAIBYH010000023.1 GCA_027424065.1 Candidatus Parcubacteria bacterium
CTTCTTGGCCGCAACCGGGATCGCGAACCGGGACGAAAGTTTCGGATTGACGCCAAGGACGAGCGTGACGTGGCTCATCTTCTTCTGGATGGGCGACGCCGATCCGCGCGCGCGCGCCAGAATGCGCTTCAGCATCGGACCCTGATCAACGCGGATCTCCGCAATGAACAGGTGGTCGGGATTGATCTGTTTGTTTTTAGCATTTGCGACCGCCGAGCGCAAGAGCTTGAGAAGCGAAGCGGCGGGACGACGGCGAACCATAAGGAGCTGCGCCTCGGCTTCGTTGACGGACAGACCGCGGATAAGGTCGGCAACGCTGCGCACTTTGCGGGGAGCGATCCGGAGATAATTGAGTTTTGCGGTTTGCTGTTCCATGGTGGTTAGCGATTAGTGGTTAGCGATTAGCGATTGGTTATCATTGCTCATCGTTATTTCTTTGCCGGTGCCTTTGCCGCAGCAGCCTGAGCCTTCTGGGTCTCCGCCGCCTTCTGCTCAAGCTCCTTCTGCATCTTGCCGCCGTGGCGGACGAACTTGCGGGTCAAGGAGAATTCTCCGAGCCGGTGGCCGACCATTTCCTCCGTGATGCGGACCTCAACGAACGTCTTGCCGTTATGGATGCCGAACAGGCGTCCGACCATCTCGGGAGCGATCTCCGAAGAGCGCGACCAGGTCTTGATGACGGTATCGGTGCCCGGCTTCAAGGCGGCTACCTTTTTAAGGAGCTTCGGGTCGACGTAGGGTCCTTTTTTCAAACTTCGCGACATAGTATTTGTTGGATTGATTATTTCCTTCTCTTCACGATGAGTTTCGAAGAGCGCTTCTTCTTGTTCCGCGTCTTGCGGCCGCCCGTGATGTTGCCCCAGATATCCTTCGGCTTGCGGGTACCGCGCGGCTGGCTGCCTTCGCCTCCGCCGTACGGGTGATCAACCGGGTTCATGGCTTTACCGCGCACGGTCGGGCGGATGCCCAGCCAGCGCGAGCGTCCTGCCTTTCCGATCGTGACCAGATTCCACTCGGCATTCGAAACCTGACCGATGGAAGCAAGTCCTTCCCACGGAACGCGCCGGACCTCGCCGGAACCAAGCCGGAGGTCGGTATAACCATCCGCATTCGCAAGGATCTCCACGTAGGATCCCGCCGAGCGGGCAAGCTGCCCTCCCTTGCCGGGGACCATTTCCACGTTATGGACCTGATAACCGACCGGAATGTTCCTCAGCTTCATGCGATTACCGACCGTAAGCGGCGCCGTTTCGGCAACCAGGAGCTCCGTGCCGATCACAAGCTTCTCGGGCGCAAGGATATAGCGCTTCGTACCATCCTCCTGACGGACAAGCGCGATGAACGCAGTGCGGTATGGATCGTACTCCAGAGTCTCGACCACCAGTTTCTTGCCGATCTGATTCTGCTTGAAATCAATGATGCGGTACAATTTCTTGTTGCCGCCTCCCTGGTGGCGCACCGTGATGCGGCCCTGAGAGTTGCGTCCGCCGCGCGAAGAGATCCGCATCGTGAGCGACTTCTTCGGCTTGACGCGCGAAAGCTTCCCGTAATCAACGTTCGTCATGCTCCGGCGCGATGGACTGGTCGGTTTATAGGATTTCATATTATGCGATGTCTATTTTCTGACCGTCCTTCAGGGTCACGATGGCCTTTCGCTGTCCGTCACCCGCATTCCGCAGGATGCCGCGGAAGCGCTTCCGCTTTGCCGGGCGGTTCACGATGTTCACGGAAACAACGTTCACTTTATAGAGCGCCTCAACCGCTTTCTTGACCTCCGGCTTCGTCGCCGCACCATCGACCAAAAAGACGTACTGGCGCACAGCGCCCAGATTGCCCGCTTTTTCAGTCACCCACGGTTTTTTGATAAGGAAGGTGTCCATGGCGGTTTATGCGCGGTAATGCTTTTCGATGGCCGCAACGCTCTCCTTTTCGATAAGGATGTTTTCGTGATTCAAAATGTCGTATATGTTGAGGGATGCCGCCGTTACGGTCTTTGCCTTCGGAAGATTCGCCGAAGCGCGCGAGACGATGGCATTCGTTCCTGCCGGAACAAGCAGAGCGTTATAGCGCTTCGATCCTTTCTTCATATTCAGTACGCCGCGGAGCGCAGCCGCGAGAATTGCCGTCTTCGGCGCTCCCACGGTGAGGGTGTCGAGCACCTTGATCTCTCCGTCCTTGAACTTTCGGGACAGCACCGCAAAAAGCGCGGCCTGTTTCATCTTCTTGTTCACCTTCTGCGAATAATCACGCTCATTGCGCGGGCCATGAGCCTTGCCGCCTCCGACCCAGAGCGGCGACGAGGTCATGCCGTGCCGGGCGCGGCCCGTCCCCTTCTGGCGCCACGGCTTTCTGCCGCTGCCGGAAACCTCGCTGCGGTCCTTCGCGTGCGCCCACGGATCGCGCGCATTCGCAAGCTGGGCGGTAAGCACCTGTTTCACGAGCGATTCGTTCCATGCCGCGCCGAAAACGCGCTCGGGCAGATCGATCGTTCCCACTTTTTCATTCTTTAAATTGATGATATCTGCGGTCATGGACGTCTAATTGCGTATTTCCAAAATCGTGCCTTTCATGCCGGGAACCGCGCCCCTGAGATAAATGATGTTCTTTTCGGCATCAACGCCGGCAACCTGAAGATTTTTGATGGTCGTCCGTTCCATGCCCATGCGACCCGCCATGCGGCGGCCCTTCACGACGCGCTGGAATGCGGTGCTGCCGATGGAGCCCGGTGCGCGCCAGCGGTTCTTCTGGCCGTGCGTCTTGGGTCCTCCGCCGAAACCATGGCGCTTGACGACGCCCTGGAAGCCGCGGCCCTTGCTCAAACCGCTCACCCGCACCTTGTCGCCCTCCTGAAATCCCGCGACCGTCACCTCGTCGCCCTGATTGAACTTGGAAACATCGACGGGGTGCGCCGCCGCATGGCGGAATTCCCGATGCGTCCGGCCGAGCGAGATCTGGACGGCCTCGTAGCCGTCACGCTCTTTATTGCGGATCAGGGTAACTTTGTTCGGGACAGCAGAAACGGCGGTGACAGGCACCACCTTGCCATCCTTCCAAAGCTGGGTCATGCTGGCTTTTTTTCCAAGAATAAAGGACATGGTCCTGATAAAAAAATTTCCGGATCTCTCCGGAGTTCGGCGCAATATAATCCGCTCACCGCATGTTCACGCGGGATCGCTCAGAAAAAACGGGCTCCGTTTTCCGAGAAGGGAATATATTCGCATAAAACTCCAGAGGAAACCTTGAGGCGATTATAGCAGAAGGTGTATTTCCCTGTCAACGGGAGTTTCCCCGCGGTCATTTTCTATGAAAGCGCGCTTCATGGAGCAGGCCGGCAAGCAGGTCTTTCAGGGCGATCGTCGCGACCGCAGAGACCTTGTCTCCCCCGCCGTAATAAACGAACAGTTCGCCGCGCATGACGACAGCGCCGCAGGGAAAGACGACGTTCGAGACCAAGCCGTCCTTTTCATACGGCATTTTCGGATCAAGGATGGAATCCTCGGTCCGATAGAGGACGTTCGTCGGATCGTTCAGGTCAAGCAAGGCGGCACGGATACTGTAATGCGACGTGCGCTTTGAGATGCCATGATACAGGAGCAACCATCCATGCGGCGTCTCGATGGGCGGCGCCGAAATGCCGATACGGCGGGAATCCCACGCCGTGTCCCGCGGCCGCATCAGAACTTTGCCGCCGAGAAATTTCGTCTCGCCGTCGAAATCAAGGGAGTCCGTGCTGTCGATCCAGATATCCGTTCCTCCCATGCGGTGCAGGAAGAAATATCTTCCGCCGATCTTCCTCGGAAAGAGCGCCGCATCCTTGTCGTCGAAGCCGGGCGGCGAGATCAGGACCGGCGGCGCCCAATTCCATTTTTTCGCCACGAGATCGGCGGACGATATCGAAGTGAATGCAACCCGGGGCAGATCCTTCCCGTTGTAGGCCGTATAGCACATGTAGACGCGATCGCCGCATTTTGTGAGGCGCGGATCCTCGCAGCCGGAATTCCCTCCCGGCACGAGCTTCTGTTCTGCCGCGATCCGCGGCACATAGGCAGGACCCGGGCTCCGCTCCGTAAAATGAACGCCGTCGAGCGATGCCGCATATCCGAAGACCGACGTGTTGTCATCGGACATCGCGCGGTACAGAAGATGGATCTTTCCTCCCTCGCAGACCGCACCGGGGTTGAATGTCGCCTTTGCCTCCCAGGCGCGCTCGGAGATCGGCGCGATGATCGGGTTTCCCTCGAATCGCATGAGCTGGCGTCCCGCAACAAAGACCAGCTCCTCAAGGATGTCCTTCAGCTTGAAGATGGCAAGACATGCCGTAGTGTCAGCCGCCCCGTAATAGAGATAGATGTTCGATTTCCGCTGCAGCGCGCCGGACGGAAAGACGATGCGCGGCACGCGGCCGTACTGCTCATACTCTTCTTCCGGCACCAGGAATGGCCGCTTGACCTCGCCCACGATCTTCTTCGGATCGGCCGGATCGAGCAGCAGTGCCTGGATGCCGAAGATCGCCGGCGGCGAAAAGTAATTATAGATATAGGAATAAAAGATCAACCATCCTTTTTCCGTCAGGATCGGCGCCGATCCGACCTCGATCTGGTCCTTTTCGTTCACGTCGATCGGGACCACGTGTTCGTCGAGATGCGCATACCAGTCGGACCAGTAGGCGGGCGACCAGATATCCTCGATGCGATCGAAGAACGCGAGCGCGATCCGCGCCGGCGGACGGTCGGTGTTCACGGTCAGGATCGCCGCGATCTTGCCGTTCACCCGCTGCGGAAAAAGCGCCATCGCTTTCGCATTGAACGGCGTCACGAGATGTTTCTCTTTGACGGACGCAAGGTCGTCGCTCACGGCGACGCCCACCCTGATGCCTTCCGCGGAAAACGACTCAACGGCGGTGTAAAAAATATAAAAATGACCCTCGAACTCCGTGACACGGGGATCCTCGCAGCCGAGCTGCTCCCAGGGATACTGCGGCGCAATGAACTGGCGCCGATCCTTGAAATGGATGCCGTCCGTTCCCGATGCGACGCCGATGGACGAGATCTCGCCCCCGCCAGCCGCCGCCTTGCCGACGGCGCGATATAAAAGATGGACCTTCTTGCCGCAGACGACGGGCGAAGGATTGAAGGTCGCCTCCGCCTCCCAGGCGGAACCCGGATCGGGTATTAAAAGAGGATTCTCGGAGGACCGTTTTCCTTCAAGCATATCTACAGCATACCACAATCCCCCGCACCGAATCATCGCACAGCAAAATTTTTTCTGTCATCCTGAGGCGGCGCCGAAGGATCTTTTCTTTTCTGCAAAACTAAGAAAAGATCTCTCGCTTGCGCTCGATCTGAGGCTTGCCGAAGGGCTCGGAATGACATACCCCACGAGCTCCCCCCTTGGCAGGGGGACTTTTTTCTCCCCGAAGGCTCGCCCCGCGAAGCCGCTGCGGCAAATGGTCTCTCCCTCCTCTCTCTCCTCCCTCGAAAGGGAGGAGGAGATAAGCTTCCTCCCCTTATCTTAGGGGAGGATAGGAGGGGTTTGTCTTCATCGTGCTCTTCTTCGCGAGACGCGGCGATCCGTGCTTCACGAGCTCATCAAGGAAATGGTCCAGGTTTGCAACCGCAACACAGACCACCGAATCGGCGCCGCCGTAATAAACATAAAGCTCTCCGTCCTTCACGACCGCACCGCAGGAATACACCACGCCGGACTTCCAGCCGGTGTTCTCATACCACTCCTCCGGTTCCAGGATCGGAACACGTGAGCGGTACAGAACCTTGCTTGGATCATTAAGATCAAGGATCATGGCGCCGAGCTTGTAACGGTTCGGATCGCGATCGTCCATGGCATGATAGAGCAACAACCAGCCGAGCCGCGTCTTGATCGGCGGAGGCCCGGCGCCGCGCACCCAGCTGTCCCAGCTTCCGGTGTCCGAGATGCGATGATACCGGCTTTTAATGTTCTCCTCGTCGTCCTCAAAAACGGAAAGATCGTCCACGTAGTCGATCAGGATCTCCGGCGACAAGCTATGGAGGATCGCGAACTTTCCGTTGACCTTCTCGGGAAAGAGCACCCAGTTCTTATGGACCTCGCCGGGCGGCGAAAGAAAGACCGGAGCGCTCCATTGCCATCTCCGGTTCAAAAAATCATCCTTCGCAATGGAAGAAAGCGCGATGCGCACCGAACCCCATCCGTCGAATGCCGTATAGGTAAGATAGATCCTCCCCTCCTCTTCCATCAGAACGAGGCGCGGATCTTCCGATCCGCCCGCGCATCCTCCTCCGGAAAGGTAGGAGATCTTCGGCGCGGCAACGAGCGGCGAGCCGCCGGCGGTCCGATGCGCGAACGCCCGGTCGCCCGGACGGTCAGCGATCGTGATGCCGTCATCGCTTGCCGCATAGCCAAGCACGGACATGTCGTCGCCGCCGATGGCGCGGTACAGCAGATGGATGCGGCCGCCCTCCTGAACGGCGGCCGGATTGAAGGTCGCCTTCATCTCCCAAAAATTACCTTCGCGCGGTTCGATGATCGGATTCGATCCGTGCTTGCGGATCGCCGCAAAGCGCTCCTTCATCCGTCCGGCGATGCGGGTGCGGGCAACCTTGCGCGGCGCACGCCGCGATGCCGCAACGGTCTTCTTTTTTACCTTCTTCGCCGCCGCGACTCTTTTCCGCGCGGGTCGGCTCGCGACAACGCGCTTCCGCGCCCGCTTCGGAGCCGCTTTCCCGCCGGTCTTCTTCGCAACTTTCACACGCGCGCGGGATGCGCGTTTCAGGGGAGCTGCCGTTTTCCGTTTTTTGCGTGGCAACGCCATGGCGATCATTAAAATTTCAAATCTGCCTCAATGAAGAAGTTCTTCATGTTCATTGTACCACTTTTTGAAAAATGCAAGGGGTGGAAAAACGGCCCCCGCCGTGGCGGAGGCCGTTCTAACTTATTGCCCGCTCCCGCCCGCAAATCCTCCATTCGGCTGAACCTGGATGGATTGCGCGGTAAAACTTCCATCCGAATTCGCCGTACCGACGACCGTCACGCGCGTTCCCGCACCAAGACTGCTCGACGGCACCGGCGACGGCTTCATGATCTCGGTAGAGCTGGAGTAGAACACAACCTCCGAGTTTCCATTCGCAAGAGAGACCGTGAGATTATTCGGCGAAACCGCAAGGATCTGGCCCGTCATGAAACCGCCGCTTCCATTCGAACGGAACACCCGGGATCCGGCCGCGGAGCTGCCGGACGCCGCCTGATTCCCGGAACCGGCCCTGCCCCAAAAGAACCCTCCGGAGAGCGCCAGGATCACGATCACCGCCCATACGATATGTGTCAAATATTTTTTCATAATGCGCATCTGTTCTTTGCTCGACCTTTCCTATTCGTACCGCAACGCCTCAATGGGATTCATCTTCGCCGCGCGGCGGGCCGGATAGTATCCGAACGCGATACCGATAAGAGCCGAAACCCCGAATGCCAGAATGACGGACCCGAGAGAGACCTGGGTTGCCGTAGAGGCGAAATAGGCCATACCGAGCGCGATCCCCCACCCGAGGAGCACGCCGAGAACACCGCCGCTGAAAGTAAGCGCAAGCGACTCGCCGAGAAACTGAAGCGTGATGTCCCGCTCCTTTGCACCGATCGCCTTACGGAGACCGATCTCGCGGGTGCGTTCCGTCACGGTCGTGAGCATCATGTTCATGATGCCGATGCCGCCGACAAGAAGCGAGATCGCTGCGATGGAGGCAAGAAGCGTTGTGAAGGTCCCCGTCGTCGCCGAGACGGCGGAAACGATGTCGGCCTGATTGACGATATTGAAATCGGCCTGCGTCGGATCCGAAATGCCGTGCCGCTCGAGCAGCAGACTGGTGGCTGCCTGCTCCACCGTGGACATGGCCTGCTCTGCCTGCACCTCGATATCGATCTCCGAAACGTAGCCCATGCTGCCCACCAGATAATGCTGGGCGGCCGTGAGCGGAACGTAGATATTGTTATCCTGGCTCGCGAAACCGCTGCCGCCCTTTGCGACCGTGACGCCGATCACCGTGAAAATGTTGCCCTTGATCAGGATGTTCTTGCCGATGGCCATGTCCGGCGTCGGACTGGCGTTCGTCGGCGTAGCGAAAAGTTCGCTCAAGACATTCGGTCCGATCACGGCGACGCGGTTGGAATTCGTGACATCCGTCGCCGTGAAGAACGATCCCTGGTCCACCTGGACGTTCCGCACCTGGAGATAGGCGGGCACCGTTCCCATAACGGTCGTGTTCGTGTTTTCACTCCCGTAGACCGCCTGGTATCGTCCGGATATCTCGGGAGCGACCGCCGCGACATTCGGCAGGGCGGCGAGCGCCGTCGCATCGTCCGGCGTCAGCGTCTCCGCGCTGCCGAACCCGGCACTCACGGATGTCCCGAACGATCTCGCTGCGCCCGGCATCACCATGAGCAGGTTTGCGCCGAGCGACTGAATGTTCGCCTGTACGGTCGCCTGCGTCCCCTGCCCGATGGCGACCATGGCGATCACCGACGCAATGCCGATCACGATGCCGAGCATCGTGAGACCCGACCGCACCTTGTTGACGGTAATGGCGTTATAGACCTCCTCGATCAGATCATTGAATTTCATAAAAAGGATAGCTTTATGGGGCGATATTTTTTTCGTTCCGGGCAACAAGCTTGTGCGGATTCTTCTCGTCCTTCACGATATTGCCGTCCAGAATATGAATGATCCGGTCCGCATGTTCCGCAACGTACTGTTCGTGCGTAATGAGCACGATGGTCTTTCCGTGATCCGCGTTGAGCGCCTGGAAGGTATGCAGTACGACATCGCCGGTCTTGGAATCGAGATTTCCCGTCGGTTCGTCCGCAAGGATCATCGCCGGGTCATTCACCAAAGATCGCGCAATGGCGACGCGCTGCATCATGCCTCCCGAGATCTGGTTCGAGTGGTACTGCCATGCGGCCTCGGGAAATGCCGAATCCCGCAGCGCCTTTTCCGCGATCTTCACTCTCTGCTCTTTGGAAATGCCGGCGTAAATGAGCGGCAGCGCAACGTTGCGAAGCACCGTCGTACGCGGCAAGAGATTGAAGGACTGGAACACGAAACCGATCTTTTCCATGCGAACATCCGCCAGCTCGTCCTCGGAGAGGCCCGCCACGTTCTTCCCATCCAGGAAATAATCCCCGCTCGTCGGGGTGTCCAGTGCTCCCAAAATATGCATGAGCGTCGACTTTCCCGATCCCGACGGACCCATGATGGCGACGAATTCGCCCCGGGCGACCGAAAACGTGATGCCCTTCAAGACCTGGGTCGGCTCCACCGATCCATTCGCGTACGATTTCGTGATATTCCGGCAATCAATGATCTTTTCCATGTTTTTTATCCGCCGCGGCCGAATCCGCCCCCTCCGCCGAGCGCACGAAACGCACCAGGGCTTCGCCGGTGAGCGCCTTGGCCCAGACCGACCAGAGGAAGCGCTCGCGGGGAATCACCAATTCGTCATTCCGGCGGATGCCGGAATCCAGCTTTTTAACCTGGGCCCCGGCTTTCGCCGGGATAAC
>DAIBYH010000024.1 GCA_027424065.1 Candidatus Parcubacteria bacterium
GTACGACGCAACGAACGGGACCTTGCCGCTCACGCCAAGACCCGCAGCAACCGTTGCCATATTCTGTTCCGCGACGCCCATTTCAAAGAATCGATCGGGGAATTTTTTCGAGAACGCCTCGGTACGGGTTGACTCCACGAGATCGGCGCACAGGGCGACAACGTTCGGATCCGTATCGCCGGCAAGCACGATCCCCTCTCCGTAACCATCACGGATCGGACGCTTCTCCATGTCGTCCCGGAACAATTTCGGATTCAGTTTTGCGTCAGGATTCAGCATGTTCTTATTTTATCATATTCGTCCCGCCGGCATGAAACGATACGGCTGCTCACGACTGCCGACGGATCGCATTCACAATGCCGATCAGGAAAAAATCCACGATGGCGCTCGTGCCACCGTAGCTCAGAAACGGGAAGGTCACGCCAATGACCGGCAGAAGCCCCGTCACCGAACCGGCGTTCAAAAAGAACTGCACGCTGAGCATCAGCGCGATGCCGAGGCAGATGAACTTCGCGAAGTTCTCCTTGGCGACGGACCCGATCGCGAGGATCCGCCAGACAAGCACGAGGAACGCACCAAGCACGAGAAGCCCGCCGAACAGACCCCATTCCTCAATGAGCGACGCGAAGACGAAATCCGACTCCGGCACGGACAGAAATCCGAGCTGCGCCTGGGTCCCCTGTCCGTATCCGGCGCCCCAGATGCCGCCCGAACCGATCGCGATCCGCGATTGCGTCTCGCTATAGTTAATGCTTAGAGAATTGTCCTGCGGATATAAAAACCCGAGAATGCGCGCCCGATGATAACCGCGCAGGACGAAATGCCACGCAAAGATTCCGGCAACGGCAAAAATGGCGATCGCCGCAAGAATGCGCCGCCATGGCAGGCCGAGCAACAGCAGAAACCCGAACCAGATACCGAAGAAGATCAGCGCCGAGCCGAGGTCCGGAAGCTTTACGGAGATCGCCGCCGGAATGGCAAAAAAGACGAACGACGTGAGAATGGTGCGCCAGTGCGCGACGGCAAGATGCCGGCGGCGGAAATACGCCGCATAGACGAGGATCAGGGCGGCTTTCATGAACTCCACGGGCTGAATACTGATCGGCCCGAGCACGATCCAGCTGCGGGTGTTCCGCACGACAGAACCATGTAGTAAGGCAAACAGCATCAGGAACAGTACCAGTACGTAAAATGCCCCGACCGCCCAGGAGACGTTGAAAATCGCACGCCAATCAAAGAACCAAAAGAACGCGATGATACCGATGCCGAGCAGAACCCAGATGAGCTGGAGCACGAACAGATGGAGCGAGAGCGCGGACAGCGTCACGAGACTCGCCACCACCAAGATTCCGACCGGGATAAAAAGGGAAAGCATGGATGCGGATGGATCAACCCCGTTCGCCGTAGCCGACGAGCTGGGTCGCCCCGACATTCTCGTTCGGCATCAGCGGATAGCTTATGGAGAAGGGCAGCGTTCCCCCGGGCGCAAGCGAGTTCACTTCGGTCTGCGACGCACCGACCGGCGTTCCGGCCGCATCCTTGAAGATGGCGCCGATCAGGACGGTGCCGAACGATGACGCGTCAAGGTTCGTGATGTTGCCGCTCACGGTCATGAAATTGTTCGGGGCAGGCGCGGTCGTGATATTGGAAAATGAAAATTGCGGAGGCTGGCCCATCTCTGACGCCGCGACCCATTGAACGCCGCTCAGGGAAATACTTGCTCCGCCGATCGTGGAAGAAACGGCTTCGTTCGGCAGGATCAAATATTTCGTTTCATCAGGATAGATGAAGGAAGAACCGTCGGCGGTCGCGACCGTCGTCGAGCCATCAGGGCCGTAGAGCGTCACCGTATAATCGAAGATCTCCGCGCCGGAAGAAGCATTCGCATTTTCAAGCTCGGCGAGCACTGACGCGCTTCCGGGCAGCGGAGAGAACACGCGCACCGATCCCAGAACGTCGATCGACTGAACATTCACCGAAGCGCAGACTCGCGCGCAGGGACCGCCGCAGTCCACCCCTTGCTCCCCCTGATTCTGGATCCCGTCAAAACATGAAGGGCCCGGCCTGAGGAATAAAAAATAAACGCCGGCCCCGATGCCGCCGAGGATCGCCAGATAAAAAATGCCATAGAGGACCTGTTTTGTGCGCCGCGACATACCCATAGTGTAGCAAAAAACAGTGAAAAACGTTATAGTAGTTCTAATGTTGCGGATGTTGTAAGTGTTATAAATGTTCAAGATGTTGTAGATGTATCTCTACGACATTTACAACATTTATTGCACCTACAACATTTACAACGCTCAGAATACCTCATGGAACCCCGGTACGACATCAATGAAGTGGAGGCTCGCATTGAACGCCAATGGGAGGAGTCCGGATTTTTTAATCCGGACATCTGCGTTCAAAAGGGCATCACGCCATCCGACGCGGAGCCGTTCTCCATCGTTCTGCCCCCGCCGAACGTGACCGGCACGCTTCATATGGGACATGCCGCCATGCTCGCCATCGAAGACATCATGGTGCGCTACGCCCGCATGCAGGGCAAGCGGACGCTCTGGCTGCCGGGAACCGATCACGCCGCCATCGCAACACAATCGCGCGTCGAAAAGGACATTCTCAAGCAGGAAGGCAAGAACCGTTACGATCTCGGCAGGGAGGAATTTCTGAACCGCGTTCGGACGTTCGCGCAACAGAGCCACGACACCATCCTGCGCCAGACGAAACGCATGGGCGCATCGCTCGACTGGAGCCGCGAGGCCTATACGCTCGATGAGAAACGGGAATATGCGGTCCGAACCGCATTCAAGCGCATGCATGACCTCGGCCTGATCTACCGCGGCCATCGCGTCGTGAACTGGGACCCGAAAGGGCAGACCACGATCTCCGACGACGAGATCGTCTACGAGGAACGGAAGGCGAAACTTATCACGTTCCGCTACGACCGCGACTTCCCTATTGCCATTTCCACCACCCGTCCGGAGACGAAATTCGGCGACACCGCCGTCGCCGTCCACCCCGACGACGAACGCTACCGCGCTTTCGTCGGCAAGGAATATGACGCCGATTTCTGCGGAACCAAGATCCATCTTACGGTCATCGCCGATCCCTCCGTGGAAAAAGATTTCGGGACGGGAGCGCTCGGCGTCACGCCGGCGCATAGCATGGTGGACTGGGAGATCGCGGAGCGCCACGGCCTTCCGTTCCAGCAGATCATTGATGAACGCGGCCGCATGACGGTGGAAAACGACCTGGTGCGCGAAAAAAAGACCGCAGAAGCCCGGGAGATCGTCACGGAAGAATTGCGGCGGCGAGGCCTTATCGAAAAAGAAGAGGAGATCCCCCAGAACGTCGCGACCGCGGAACGCACCGGCGGCATCATTGAACCGCTCCCGAAGCTCCAATGGTTCATTGCCGTGGACAAGAAGTTCAAAAATCCGGCCGGAACGGAACGGACCCTGAAGGAACTGATGCGCGAAGCCGTCGCAGACGGCGGCATTGCGATCCTTCCTGAACGCTTTGAACGGATCTATTTCAACTGGATCGACAATCTGCGGGACTGGTGCATTTCGCGGCAGATCTGGTTCGGCCATCGGATCCCGGTCTGGTATAAAAAAAGCGATCAGCGATCAGCGATCAGCGACCATGAAGAAGCTTATGTCGGCGCGGACGCGCCGGAAGGTGACGGATGGGAACAGGATCCCGACACGCTCGACACCTGGTTCTCCTCCGGCCTGTGGCCATTTTCAACGCTCGGGTGGCCCCACTTCGCTCCCAACGGAGCTTCGCGGGGCACGCCCCATTCCACTGCTGACGGAGCTTCGCAGGGCGCACAGACCGGCCCGGAACATGACCTCATGAACTATTTTCCGAACTCCGTCATGGAGACCGGTTACGACATCATCTTCTTCTGGGTCGCCCGCATGATCCTGATGTCGTCCGCGCTCATGGGAAGGGTCCCCTTCCGCCGCGTCTATCTGCACGGCCTGGTGCGCGACGACAAAGGAAGAAAAATGTCGAAATCGCTCGGCAACATCATCGATCCGCTCACGATGGCGGACAAATACGGCGCCGATGCCACGCGCCTTTCGCTCATCATCGGTACGGCGCCCGGCAACGATATCAAGCTTTCCGAAGATCGCATCCGCGGCTATCGGAACTTTTCCACGAAGATATGGAACATCGCGCGCTTCATCGACATGAATAAAACCGAAATAAGCGATCAGAGGTTAGCGATCGGCGATCAGGAATCAAGAATCAGCGAAGCACATAAAAAATATCTGGATGACCTTGCTGCACTGAAGACGGAAGTAACGGCGCATCTGGATAATTTTGAATTCCATCTTGCCGCCGAGAAGCTCTATCACTATGTCTGGCACGAACTGGCCGACGTCATTGTGGAAGCGGAGAAGGAAAAACTGCGCGGCGGAACCGACGAGGAAAAGGCTGCGAGCTATACGGTCCTTGCCCAACTCCTGATCGCGTCCCTCAAAATGCTGCATCCCTTCATGCCGTTCATCACCGAAGAGATCCATCAGATCTTCCGTCCGGGAAAAATGCTCATGGTGGAAAAGTGGTAGGCGGAACATGGACTGCCCCTACTGCACCGCCCCCGAGATCGAAGCACGAACCGTCGCACGGAACGATCTCGTGCGGGCATTCCTCACGAACATTCCCATCACGCCGGGGCATATCCTCATCGTTCCGATACGGCACGCCGCGAAATTCGAGGATCTGACCGCGGCCGAACGGATCGCCACGTTCGAGCTTGCCGCAGAAATGAAAACGGCGCTCAAAGAGATCTTTGGCGCCGAAGGATTCAACCATGCCTGGAATGAAGGCCCGATCGCGGGTCAATCCATTCCCCATTTCCATCTTCACATCGTCCCGCGAAAGAGCGGCGACGAAGGGATCACTGGATACGATCCGCGGAAATTCCTCTATCGTCCCGGTTCCCGCGAAACGACGCCGGAGAGCGAATTACAGGCCATCGCTACGGAATTCAAGGCAGCTCTGAGCTGGAAAAAATAAGGGTCTCCCCGGACGGAAACAAAAAAAACGGTTCTTTGATGTCGGCACATCCTACTTTCCCCGCCGCTTGCGCGACAAGTATCATCGGATTGGAGCACTTTCACTTCTCTGTTCGGAATGGGAAGAGGTGGGACATGCTTCAATAGAGCACCGACATCAAAAAACCGTTTTGATGATGTAGAGTTTTTTGGTTTACGATCTTTCGACCCTAAACCTTATCAGTCCCACGTCGCTCCTGCGGAGCTCTGCGGGACACACACTTTCGTGTGCGAAGTCAGCATTGGGATGGTTGGCGGGATGATTAGTACTCCTCAGCTGAAACCCTTGCGGGTCTTACACTTAGAGCCTATCAAGGTCGTAGTCTTCGACCACATCACGCATGTCTAATCTTGGGGTAGGCTTCGCGCTTAGATGCTTTCAGCGCTTATCCCTTCCATACATAGCTACCCGGCAATTCACCTGGTGGCAAAGCCGGTAAACCAGAGGTATGTTCAGCCCAGTCCTCTCGTACTAAGGCCAACTCCCCTCAAACATGAAACGCCTGTAACAGATAGAGACCAACCTGTCTCACGACGGTCTGAACCCAGCTCACGTGCCACTTTAATTGGCGAACAGCCAAACGCTTGGGAGCTTCTCCACCCCCGCGCTGTGGCGAGCCGACATCGAGGTGCCGAGCGAAGTCGTCGCTAGGGACGCTCGGACTTCACCAGCCTGTTATCCCCGGAGTAGCTTTTGTCCGGTGTCTCCGACCTTTCTATAAAGAATCGTCGGGTCACTAACTTCCACTTTCGTGCCTGCGCGACTTGTAGGTCTTGCAGTCAAGCCGGCTTTTGCGTTTGCACGTCCTGCCCGATTTCCATCCGGGCTAAGCCGACCTTAATAAACTCCTCCATTACTCTTTAGGAGGAAAATGCCCCATTTAAACTGCCTACCAAGCACTGTCTCAGTGAGGTTTCCGCACTCTAGTGCGGAGCGGTCATCTGTCGCGCTTCGCAACAGAGTGCGGTTCCTCACCGGTTAGACGTTAAAGTTATGAAGATGGCTGTTTCATTGTCGGATCCACGCCGCCCGAAAACGACGCTTCAAATCCTCACCACTACGCTACGCACCATAACCTTAAAATCAATACCAAGCTGCAGTAAAGCTTCCGGGGTCTTTTCGTCCCGCTACAGGTATCCCGCGTCTTCACGGGAATCGCATTTTCACCGAGCTCATCGTTGAGACAGTTCCCCAGTCATTACGCCTTTCGTGCGCTTCGGAACTTACCCGAAAAGGAATTGCGCTACCTTAGAACGATTATAGTTATCGCTGACATTGACGAGGGCTTGACCCAGTGAGCCGTACCTTGCGGCACGACCCCCAAGCTTGACCTTCTCGCATCGGTCAGGCGTCACCCCCTATACATCCTCTTGCGAGTTAGCAGGGAGCTGTGTTTTTGGTAAACAGTTGCCAGGGAGACTTTCGCTGCGGCCCAACGCACCTCACAAAACCTCGGTGCTCAAACTCAAAAACCAAAACGTAAAAGGCAAAACTGAGACGCAAAAATCTTTAACTTTTGGGTTTTTACTTTCAGTTTTGAATTTTGATTTTATTTGAGCATCTCAGCTTTGTGAGATGCATTGGGCAGGCCATATAGCTAACGTACGGCCGCTTTTTTGCCGAGTTCCTTAACGATGACTCACTCGTTCCCCTTGGGCTTCTCGCCCTATCCACCAGTGTCGGTTTACGGTACGGATCCTTACGGACATGACCGATGCGCTTTTCTCGGAAGGCTCTTCACGATCGTCGGCCGGGTAAATTCCCGACCTTCTGTCGGCGCTCGCGTCACCGCTTCGCGCAAACAATGCCAAACCATTAAGGCACGACTGCTTATTTCCTTCGCACGCACCGGATAATCCGAAAGGAGGGCTGGAATATTAACCAGCTGTCCATCGCCTGCGCCTTTCGGCATCGGCTTAGGGCCGCCTCACCCGTGGTTGATTGCCAGTGCCACGGAAACCTTGGATTTTCGGGGTTCCAATTTCTCATTGGGATTGTGGTTACTCATGCCAACATTTTCTCTTCCGGCCGCTCCAGCAGTCCTCGCGGATCCGCCTTCACTGCAGGCCGAAATGCTCTCCTACCGCGCATGGACTTCACAGAGGAGGCGATCTTCGAAGATCGCCCAAATGCTTCATTCGCCAACCTTCAAGGGGTTGGACCGGCCGACAGGATTCGAACCTGCATGTTCCGCCGGAAAGATCAGGCGGCGTCCTCAACCAATGGACCGCAGCCGGACCGAATGAATCAAAGAACTTGGTGGAGCGAAGAGGCATTTCGGCCTCCGCACGACATGAGGCGCCCCATGTCGATTTCCAGAACTTTCGTTCCGTCGCCCCATAACTTTTTCCGACAGGATTGACCGGGATCGCCCTACTCTCGCCCCTTGTTTGAGGCTACCCTTGGCTGACGTCAAAGCGTCAACGATCCCGGCGGCTTATGACTTTGCCGCCTGTCGGAACTTTTGAGGAATCAATTCTCCTCTGTGAAGCCCACGCACCCATATCTTCGGTACTACGCTTTAGCCCCGGTACATTTTCGGCGCTCCCTGCCGTCGAATAGTGAGTTGTTACACACTCTTTAAAGGATGGCTACCTCTAAGCCAACCTCCTATCTGTCTATGGCAGAAAACTACCTTTTACACTGAGCGTAGATTTAGGGACCTTAGATGATGGTCCGGGCTCTTCCCCTCGCGACCACGGAGCTTAGCCCCCGCAGTCTGACTAGTATGGGATCTCTCTGTGGTATTCGGAGTTTGATTGATGCGCCGGCCTTTCGGCCTGTACGAATCATCCAGTGCTCTACCCCCACAGGTTTACCATACCGCTAGTCCTAAAACTATTTCGGAGAGAACCAGCTATTACCAGATTCGATTAGCTTTTCACTCCTTACCTCAGCTCATCCGAGGGTGTTGAACAACCCACCGGTTCGGTCCTCCATTCCGCTTTCGCGGAACTTCAACCTGGCCAAGGCAAGCTCATCTGGCTTCGGGTCTATCTCATGCTGCGATCCCGCTCAAATTTCCGGACGATGGATTTTTCTCCTCCATTCGCCTTATACTGATCTCAGCCGGGCCCCAAGGAGGCACCCATGACCGATATCGTTTCCAAGCTCTGTAACGCTGTTCCGACCTTCTGCGCCGTAATAGCCGTTATCATCGCGGGCATCATTCTCCTTGTGATCGGAACGATCCGTTCCGAAACAAGGAAAAAGTAGCTCGCTATCGCCGGTCCCGTTTCGGGGCCGGCGTATCTTTTATCTTCCGGAAATTTGAGCGGGATATACGCCCTATTCAGACTCGGTTTCCCTGCGCGTCCGCGCTCTGCGCGCTTACACTAGCAACATAAGATAAGTCGTTGGCTCATTCTTCAATAGGCACATTGTTCCTCTCGTCGGCGGATTGCTCCGCCGCCGTTCGAGGTTCAATTCCTTGTAGACAAATGGTTTCAGGTTCTATTTCACTCCCTTCGCTAGGGTTCTTTTCGCCTTTCCCTCACGGTACTTGTTCACTATCGGTCATCAGTTCGTATTTAGCCTTGGAGGGTGGTCCCTCCTGCTTCCCACAAGGTTTCACGTGCCCCGTGGTACTCAGGATTCTGCTTCCCTATATAACATATTGTGCTTACAGGGCTATCACCTACTATGGCCAGCCTTTCCATGCCAGTTCAGCTATATGCTATACTTGGTACTTACGCAGTCCTACAACCCCCAGCCTACAACTCGTGACGCGTAATCCGTAATGCGTAATCAGTAAAAGACTTATTTCCTTCCACTCATCACTCATCACGCTTCACGCATTACGGGTTGTAGGCTGGGTTTGGGCTCTTCCCTTTTCGCTCGCCGCTACTGAGGGAATCTCTGTTGATTTCTTCTCCTCTCCCTACTGAGATGTTTCACTTCGGGAGGTTCGCCTCATATACCTATGTATTCAGTATACGATACCAGACTCTTCATCTGGTGGGTTGCCCCATTCGGATTCTCACGGATCTATGCTTACTCGCAGCTCCCCGTGATGTTTCGCCGCCTGCCGCGTCCTTCATCGCCGCCTGATGCCAAGGCATTCACCATATGCCCTTTCTACCTTGACCATTTCTCCGTTTTTGTCAAAGAACAATCCGGCGCTTTGCGCCGGAATTCGAGATTCAACATTCAATATTCAAAACCTTGAATTTTGAGTCTTGAATTTTGAATTCAA
>DAIBYH010000025.1 GCA_027424065.1 Candidatus Parcubacteria bacterium
TAAAGGGGCCGATGTCCACGGCTGGCATGTCAAAATATTTCCCGAATATTTTCAGGGACGTATTTTTTTTGCTGCGACGCGAACGAGGGAAAAGCTGTTCAAAAAAACAACTGAAAGATATTTTCCCCGTCAAGAAAAATCGAAAAGCTCTCCACCGAAACGAAATTGCCGATTTTATCTTCCTCATTTTTAATGATAATCCTGTTTCCGTTCAAGAAAGCGTGCAACCTGAGAGACGGCGTCGTCCGGCGGGATCTCGCCGGCCTCCATGCGGGCAAGAAGACGCTGACTTTCGGGAATCTCCGCATCATTTGCGCCGAGCGCGTACATTTCCTGGATCATGGCACCGATCCGGTCCGCGGCAACGCGGAGCGCGGCATCATCCTTTTGTTCGGGTAGTTGTTCCATGGGATTTTTTAACCTCACCTTAGTTCGACCCTCCCCTGTCCCCTCCCTGGAAAGGGCGGGGGCTAACCTCTCCTGCATAAGGAAAGCATAGCAAAAACACGGGGAAAGAGAAAGAACAGAACCCCGCCTCGTCTCTCTGCTCTATCGGAGTGGATGCGCGAGGCGAGCCCATCAGAGAGGGAAAAAAACTTTATTCCCTCCCTTTCAGGGGACGAATCGGGAGTTGATGGAATTGTGATCGGCAGACAAAGATTAAATGAAAATAAAATTCTGCTTGACGGAAAACTTTTTTGGACTATGATGTAAAAGTATCCACTACGAAAAAGCACTTCTTAAGGTCTCGTCCTTAGGCGGTGCTTTTTCATATATACTCCAGCATCGCACGCAGGTCGTCCATGAATTGCATCTTTTCTTTTGCGGCGCGGCGCAGCAAGAACGAACAATATTTTTTATTCGGGCTAAGGACAAGTCGCAGTTTATTGTTCATAGAGAGATGATCGACAAGGGAATGAAAATCGCCGTCATTTGAAACGATGAGCGCCTTGTCGTAATTAAAAAATTCGATCATGGACTTCAATACCATATCGGCGTCAATGTTTCCTTTTACATTTCCGTTACTATCCGGAACGGTCGTCTTGAATATTAAAGTAAAACCGGCATCTTCCAGGTGCTGATAGAGCTTTTGGTATTTCGGCAGAAAACCAACAAAAAGATATGCCCGGGTGGCCCCGTATTTTTCCCGAAGATAGATTCTGAATTTTCTATAGTTCAGCTGCCAACCGAGAGCCCGGATGCCGAGATTGAGATTCTGGCCGTCAATGAAGGCATAGTTATTTTCGGCGCTCTCCATACGGGCATACTATCGGCCACAGCATTAAAAAAGAATTAAATTCTGCGCGCGGAAAATGCCGAAAAGAAGACAAGATTTCTCGCTGCGCTCTGCATGACAGAAGCAGAAAGGATTCCTCGCTTGCGCTTGTCCTGATGCTTGCCGAAGGGCTCGGAATGACGGAAAGAGACAAAAACGGCAGACATAGCCGCCGCCAAAACCGCCAACCTCTCTTTATGAACGGTCGTGGATAAAGAGATGTTATCGAGGTTGAACCTCGATAATTCCGCCTTTTAAGAATAGGTTTGCTCGTTCCGACGCTCGATCAGCAGAATAAAAAGAGACGCCGCCTGTTTTCTGTAAATAATACGAATATCCCCTTTTCTTACGCGGAAAACGTCGTCTCTTCCTTTGAGCTTCTTTATGTCGAGGCCCTTTGTCTTTCCCGACATCAATCGCACGAGAACCTCTTTCACGCGCAGCCTCTCCTGGGGGGTCAGCTTTTTCAGCGCCTTTTCGATCGCATCCATAATTCAAAAATCCGGGATTATAAGCGGGAGAGCAGGTCAACGATGGGGACGCCGCCCTTTTTGATCTTCGTGAAGTCAATGACCGGCTCCCAAAGATCGGCATCGTCTTCCGGGGGAGAGATTCTGAAGACCGGTTTTGATTTTTTGACCACCAGAAAAGAGCTCCCCTTTTCTATCTCGGAGATGTAGGCTTCTATATTTTCCCGCAGCTCTTTCAGCCCGACGACCGTGTTGTTCTTCATGACCTCAAGTTTATCTTAAGATAAACTTGAGGTCAAGCGCACCGAAAGGCGCGGAAAAGATGCTTCGTCCCGCCGTGGCGGGACTCTGCATGACGTCTTTTTTTTGTCATCCTGAGCCCCTCGGCAAACCTCGGAGTGAGCTCCGCAAGGGGTCCTTTCCCCATACGCCGCGCAGTCAAAAAACAGTATCAAAAACTGCCGACATCTCTTTATGAACGGTCGTGGAATAAGAGATGTGCGCTTTCTTTGCGGGATGGCTGCTGGCACAGAAGACAGACATCTCTTTATGAACGATCGTGGATAAAGAGATGTTATCGAGGTTGAACCTCGATAATTCAACGCAACCCAGCGTCCTTTAATCTTTCTTTGCCAAGTACGCCTGCATCGCTTCCGCTGCCGGTTTGCAGTCAATGACAACTTCCTTGATCGCCCCGAGGAGCGGAAATTCGCCGGTGCGGCCGTCCAAACGCATCATGAGCGGCGGAAGCGAGGCCATGCCCTCGCTCTTTATGGCGCACTTCCCCGTTCTTGCGATCTCGTGTCCGACGCCGCGATTGCGGGACGAAACGCTGTAGCCGGTCGCGACGAGATCAGCGAGTCCGGCGGTGCCGAGCAGGATCTCGCGATCGCCCTGAAGCGCATCGCCGATCCGAAGCATCTCGCGGATAGCCCGCGCCACGAGCCAACCCTTCGTATTCTCTCCGAGCCCGAGTCCGTCCGATATGCCGAGTCCGAGCGCATAGATATTCTTCAAAACGCCCGCCAGCGCGACGCTATGGACATCGCGCGAAAGCTCCGCCTGGAAGATCTTGGACTCGAAAATGGCAGCGACCGTTTCAGCTGCGCGCTTTTCGGGAGAAGCGAACACCGCTGCAGCATGCCGGCCGGCCGCTATCTCTTCCGCAAGCATCGGTCCGCCGATCACAACGAACGGCTGGCTCTTTGGAAGCAGCTGCGGGAGTAGTTCGCCGGTCGTCACGCCGAGGGCAACGTCCAGGCCCTTGGAAAATGCGGCAACGATCGCCGAAGAACGCACTACGGCACCGATATCCGATACCACGCTCCGGATCGCCCAGGAAGGAACGCAGAGAAAAACGATGTCCGCAAGCTCGGCAAGCTCGTGCACGGGCCGCCGCTCAACCGTTTTCGTCCGATCAATATCCCACAAGAAAACTTCGTGGCCGCGGACGGCGGTATGTTTGCCAAGCGTTCTCCCGAGCTCCCCGACCCCGACAATGAGGATGCGATGCCGGTCCATGATCTTATTATATATCTTTTCATCGCCGCCAATCGGGAGAACCCCTCCTCGCCTCCCCTTAGAAAAGGGGAGGGATCCTTACTCCTCCTCCCTTTCGAGGGAGGAGTTAGAGGAGGGTAGTAAATGGAAGTATGGTAAACTATATGCCATGGAAGAAAAACATGTCATTGCAACAGTAAAGAAGGTCATGCCGGCGGTCGTTTCCATCGTCATCGCGAAACGCCTTGAGGATCTGGAACGCGAGATCCCCGAAGGACATTATCCTTTCACGCCGGGGACCGCGGACGTGCGGCAGGAGCGGGAAAAAAAGATCAAGATCCTGAACGCGCTCGCGGACGAACGGAAGATGGTGGAGATCGGCGGCGGATCGGGATGCATCGTCGATCCTGACGGCCTCATTCTCACCAATAAGCACGTCATTGATGACGTCGGCGCCGAGTATACCGTCATTCTGAACGACAGCCGCCGCTTCCCGGCAAAGCTTCTGACCCGCGACCCGATCAACGACATCGCCATTTTAAAAATCGACGCCCGGAAGCTCCCCTATCTCAGGCTCGGCGACACGCACAAACTGGAGCTCGGCCAGGGCGTCATCGCGATCGGCAATGCGCTCGGCATGTTCCGGAACACCGTTTCCCTCGGCATCGTCTCCGGACTGTCGCGGTCCATCACGGCGCAGTCCGATCCGAACGCGCCCGAACAGGAAATGCGCGGCCTGATCCAGACCGACGCCGCCATCAACCCCGGCAACTCAGGCGGACCACTCGTGGACCGCAACGGCCGCGTGATCGGCGTAAATGTCGCCATCATCTCCGGCGCCCAGAGCATCAGCTTCGCGATACCGGTGAACACGGCGAAACGCGATATCGGCGATCTTAAAAAATACGGCCACATCCGGCGGCCTTATCTCGGCCTCCGCTACATCATGGTGGATGCCGCACTTCAGAAAAAAATGAACCTGCCCGTCGCGTACGGAGCATTGGTCGTCCGCGAGAGCGAGCGCGATGGCGCCGTCGTGGCCGGAAGCCCGGCAGCCAAGGCAGGGATTCGCGAAAAGGACATCGTTCTCACGATGAACGGTAAGAAACTGGACAGCGAACATCCGATCCAGGACGTCCTGGAAAATCTTGATGTCGGCAGCGAAACGATCTTCACGGTGCTCCGCAACGGCAAAGAGCTCACCGCGAAAGCCGTTCTTGCAGAACGGATATAGGAGGACATATTGAAGTCGAACCTCGCCGCGAGGTTCGACTTCGGCAGAAACCCCTCCTGACCTCCCCTTGGAAAAGGGGAGGGATTTTATTTCTCCTCCCTTTCGAGGGAGGAGTTAGAGGAGGGAGTTATACCTAATAGCTGTACTGGTCCACGAGAAGGCCTTGCTTGTCAAAAAGATCCACCGTGTCGTGATAGGGATCCAGCGGACTTGATCCCATCCAGACCCACCACTGATTGGAGAGGAAATTCGCGTCGCCGCGGCGGGCATTGAAGCAGGATGTGTAATTGAAATTATTCTCAAGATAATCGCGGCAGGCGTAATCGTTCACGGGGATCCGCGGATCGTTAAGATTCGGGACGGAGCATCCACCGAGAGAATAGATGTAGTTCTCGCACGCCCCGCTGAAGCCCATCTGCGAGATGGACGCAGGATCAACATAGGGACAGTTCGCCGGTAATGCCGGCGTGAAATGGTTCGTATTGCCGATATAACCGATACATTCATTCAGGCGCAGATTGAATGGCCCCGACGACGAATAGAGATAGACCATCTGGCCCGGTCCGAGCACGATATCCGTCGGCGGCGTAAGTCCCGATGGGTCGTAGATATTGATCGCCTTGGGAACATATTCCCCGCTCCGGTTCGTCTTGATCTGCCAGCCGGTGATATCCACCGTACTGCTCGCAGGAACCCCCGCCGAAGAAAGAATGATCTCGCCATAAGCCGAACCGTTCGCCGGCCATGCGCCGCTCACCGTCACCTCTTTAAAATACGGCGAGAGTTCGGCGCGGGTGAATCCCGCAGGGATCTCGGATGACGGGATCGTTGATGTTTGCCCCGGAGTTCCCGGCGCCGGCTGGCCTGTCGTGCCGGGCGGCTGCGAAAGCGAAGACGACGGCTGCGGAGCGACATACGCCGTTCCGGAAACGAGGCCGAACGGCTGCGCCGGGCGCGTGAAAAGCCCGGAAACATTGGTATGGAAAAATGTTCCCGCCGGCCCCGTGACTTTCCCGAGCATATTGGAATTCACGGCATAAAGGATGACGCCGAGCACGACGACTCCGAAAATAATGAGCATGATCTTGGCGCCCATGGAAATACTATACCACAAAGAGGACCTATTGAAGTCGGACCTCGCCGCGAGGTCCGACTTCGGCAGAAAAAAGATCAAACAACGATGTTCACCAGCTTCTTTTCCACGTAAATGATCTTCTTCGGCGTGGCGCCTCCAAGCGCACGCTTGACGCCCTCGTCCGCGAGTGCGGCGGTCTTCGCCTCCTCTTCGGTCAAAGTTGACGGCAGCGAGATCGTGCCGCGCACCTTTCCGTTCACCTGCAGGACAAGCGTGATCGTTTCCTCCGTAAGAAGCTTTGGATCGTAGATCGGCCACGGTTCACGATGTATGGAAGTGGTACGTCCGAACATTTCCCGCCAAATTTCTTCCGTGATGTGCGGCGCGAACGGCGCAAGCAGCTTGAGGAATATCTCAAAATCCTCACGGGCAACAGCCTGCTGTTCTTCAAGGCCGTTCAGCAGGATCATGAGCGCCGAGATGGCAGTGTTGTAGTGCAGATTATCAATGTCATCCGCGACCTTCTTGATCGTCCGGTGAAGAAGCGCTCCCGCGGATCGCGCTCCCGTCCCCGGCGCCGCAAAACCTTCTCCCATATTCCAGACCCGCTTCAGGAACCGCTCAATGCCGAGCACGCCGGCATCACGGAAATCGCCGCCCTGCTCGAAAGGCGCAAGAAACATGAGGTACATGCGCAGCGTGTCCGCGCCGAAATTCCGGATATATTCATCGGGATTGATGACGTTCCCCTTGGACTTGGACATCTTCGCGCCATCTTTGATGATCAATCCGTGCGCGCGGAATTTCGGGAAGGGTTCTCCGTCCGGAAACGCAAGGATCCCCCAGTCCGTAAGCGCAAGCGCGACGAAGCGAACATAGAGAAGATGAAGCACGGAATGTTCCGCGCCGCCCGTGTAGAGCGCCGCCGGAAGCCATCGCTTCACCCGCGGATCATTCACGGCCGCCGATGCGTTCTTCGGATCAAGGTAGCGGAGATAGTACCAGGCCGAATCCAGGAACGTGTCCGAAACATCGGTCTCGCGCCGCGCGGAAGCGCCGCACGCCGGACATGCCGCTTCATAAAAATCCTTATCGCTCGCAAGCGGCGAAACGCCGCTGCCCGTCGGACGAAAATTCTCCACGTACGGCAAAAGGACCGGGAGATCCTTTTCCGGAACCGCATACCAGCCGCTCATTTCGGGCTGCTCCCCCTTTCCCGCCTTCGCGCACTGCTCGCAGAAAATCATCGGGATCGGCGGGCCCCAGTAGCGCTGCCGCGAGATCAGCCAATCACGCAAACGATATTGCATCTTCATCTCGCCGTGCACGAATTTCGTTATCTCCTTTTTTGCCGCCTCCGAATCCATGCCGTCAAACTTTCCGGAGTCCATAAGCGCTCCTGTGCCGATGAACGGCAGCACCGCATCATCCCCGCCGGAAACGATGACCTGCCGCATCGGCAATCCGAATTTCTTTGCAAATTCAAAATCCCGTTCATCGTGCGCCGGAACCGCCATGATGGCGCCGGTGCCATACGAACCCAGAACGTAATCCGCGACCCAGATCGGGATCTCCTCGTTCGTCGCCGGGTTGATCGCCGTTACTCCCTTCAGTTCAACGCCCGTCTTTTCGCGGCCCTCCTCGCTCCGTTCTTCGTTGTTTTTACTCTTCGCTTCTGCGGCATATTTTTCAACCTCATCACGATTGGCGATCGCGAATTGGCGATCGGCGATCAGTTCGTGTTCCGGCGCCAGAACCAGATAGGTCGCGCCGAAGAGCGTATCGGGACGGGTGGTGAAAACAGTGATAGTTGCTGGAGCATTGGAGCCCGCAACTTCGAAACGTATCTCCGCGCCCTCCGAGCGCCCGATCCAATTCCGCTGGGCAACCTTCACGCGTTCAGACCAATCCAGCTTCTCCAGATTGTCCAAAAGCCGATCGGCATACTTCGTAATGCGGAACGACCACTGCTCAAGCTCCTTCTTCACGACGACCGTGCCGCAGCGCTCGCACTTTCCGTTTTCCACCTGCTCGTCGGAAAGTACGGTCTGGTCCTTCGGACACCAGTTCACCGACTGCCGTTTGCGATAGGCAAGGCCATGCTTCCACATCTGCACGAACAACCACTGCGTCCAATGATAATATTCCGGCTTGTAGGTTTCGAGGCGTTCGTTCCAGGCAAATCCGTTGCCGATCATCTGCAGCTGTTCATAGAAATGCTCCTCCGAACGCTTTGCCTGATCGACGGGATGAACGCCGATCTTCATGGCATAGTTCTCGGAATGGATGCCGAAACCGTCGAGGCCGATCGGCTCAAACACGTCGAATCCCTCCATTCGCTTCTTCCGGCCGTAGATGTCGGCCCCCGTAAAGGCATACATATTGCCGACGTGCAGTCCCTCCGCGGACGGATAGGGAAACATCATGAGGTTGTAAAACGGACGCGCGGCGCCATCAAGGTCCGGCTCATATACGCTCTCTTTAAGCCATTTTTCCTGCCATTTCGATTCAATATCGGCGGGGCGGTATTTTGACATATTCTCCATCATAGAACCTATCCCAAAACTATTCCAGTTCGCGATCCCGTCCTTGAAGTCGGGCATCGCGGCGATGTCCGACTTCGGCGGGAACATGGGAAGGGGTGATTCTATGCTATAATCCAATCATCAAACCCGCTTTTTTTCTCCTCCATGACCCTCCTCAAAAAGATCTTCATCTTTCTCATCGTCTTCTCTCTGGTCTTCTACTTCGTACGCACGAACCAGGAATACAGTTCGCGGATCCTCGTCCTGAACATCGGCGGCGTCGCAGCGCTCTTCGGCGCCGTGAGCACCATTTTCGGCATCCTGGCCGCGTTCGCCATTCAGAAAGAATGGGACGCCTGGAATGCGCTCGCGGATGCCGTAAACGGCGAAGTGGACAGTCTGGAAAAGCTTTACCTCTGGTCTGCCCATTTTCCCGAGAAGATAAAGCGCTCCTTCCATGAGAACATCAAGAACTATACTGCCCTCGTCATCGCCCATTGGCGATCGACCGAGCGCGGCGAGAAGACATCCGAAATCGACGACGCCCTGGAGGCCCTGAATTCCGATATCTACAATATCTTTTCCGAAGCGCCCGAGCTCATGTCAACCACGTTCTCCCTTTTCTCCAATCTCCTTCAGCACCGCTCCAACCGCATCGAGGACAGCTCCCGCCGCATGCCCCATATCCTCAAAAACACGCTTCAGTTCGCTTCGTTCCTCCTGATCCTGCTTTCCATGTTCGTCGGCATCAACAATATCTGGCTCGCGTTCCTCTTCACGGCAAGCATCGCCTCGCTCGCATTCTCCATCTTCGTCGTCCTCATTGACCTGGACAATCCCCTCAAGCCCGGCAGCTGGCATATCACCACGAAGGCATATGAAAATCTCCTCGCGCGGATCGGGGTTTATGAAAACAAATACGCCGCCCAATGAACGTCTTGGCCATAGAGACCAGCTGCGACGAGACCGGCATCGCCCTGCTTGAAGCGGGCGTACAGCTCCTCCCGCTCGCGCGTCGGCACCTGGCCCGTGATTAACGGCGCACCCAGTTCCGCAGCCAGGATCTTGAGCTGGTCCAGGTATTGCCCGATCACCAGGATCAGGTCGCC
>DAIBYH010000026.1 GCA_027424065.1 Candidatus Parcubacteria bacterium
ACTAATCGCTGTCTCTCCTCATACGAATTCGACTCTCGCCATTCTTACGCCGTCGCGCTTCCTGATCTTTTGCAGTTTGACGATGCGGAGATAGCCTCCTTTCCGGTCGGCATAGCGCGGACCAAGATCATCGCACAGTTTCTTCGTGATGCGGACATTCTGAACGCGGCTTGCGATCAGGCGGCGGCTTGCAAGGTCCTGCTTCTTCGCGGAGGTCACGAGCTTCTCCACGATCGGACGGATCTCCTTCGCGCGCGCTTCCGTGGTCTCAATATGCTCCGCGCGGATCACATCATTCGCCAGGTTGCGCAAAAACGACACGCGGTCGCCGCGCAAACGATTGAACTTCCTTCCTTTCTTAAGATGGCGCATGGATGTGATAAATGACGCTTATTCCTCTTTCTTCTTCTTTGCGGCGCGCTTCTTCGGCTCCGCTTCGCCGGCCTTCGGCAGTTCGAAATCCTGCACGGAAACCTCGGAAACCTTCTCGAAGTGGTCCTTCAGGACGTTCGCCGCCTTGTGGAGCGCCGCCGAGGGGCTCACCGTGCCGTCCGTACCGATCTCCAGGCGGAGACGGTTGTAGTCCGTGCGGTCGCCGACGCGCATATCCTCAACGATGAAATTCACGTGCTGGACCGGCGTGAAGATCGCATCCAGTGCGATCGTGCCGATCGGAAGGCGTCCCTCCGTGGTCCGGGCCTCCGCCGGAACGTAACCGAGTCCGCGTTCAACCTTGATCTCGATATCAAGTTCCGCATCCTTTGCGGTCAGATGGCCGAGCACCTCGTCGGGGTTCGCCAGTTCGATCTCGGAGGTCAATTCGATGTCTGCGCCCGTGATCTCCGTGATCCCCTTCGCTTTCAGGGAGAGCACCTGCGGCTCATCCACCGAGGAACGGAAGCGGAGTTTCTTGAAGTTCAGCGCGAGCTCCACGATGTCCTCCTGAAGTCCCGGCAGGGTGGAGAACTCATGGGAAACGCCCTTGATCTTGATCTCCGTCGCGGCCGCACCCGGCAGCGAAGAGAGCAGCGCGCGCCGGATCGCGTTACCGAGCGTCAGGCCGTAGCCCGCAAACAATCCTTCCACCTCGAAAACGCCGTTCTTCACATCTTCGGAAACGGTCTTGATGGAAACAGTTGAGCTTAAGTGTGCGTATTCCATTGATAAAAATGTTGAGATTTGAAACGACCTTCTTTGTGCTATTTACTGAACGATTCAACCAGCAGATTCACCTCGAAGGGCAGTTCTACGTCTGCCGGCAACGAAAGAACCTCGCCTTCCAATTTTTCAGGGCTCAGCCGAAGCCATGCCGGTGCATCGTACTTCTGCAGTACCTCTTTCCGGCTTGCCAGCATGCCCTTCTGCCGCGATCCTTCGCGGGCGGCGACATGATCGCCGACGCGAACTTCATAGCCCGGCGAAACGACCTTTTTGCCATTCACGGCAATGTGCCCCTGGAGAACCAGCTTACGGGCCGCACCGCGCGTCGGCGCGAAACCGAGGCGGTAGACGACATTATCGAGGCGGCGCTCCAAAAGTTCGATCAGTTTGGCGCCGTTCGCACCGCGTTCCGCGGCAGCGATACTGAACAGGCGGCGCAGGTTCCGCTCATCAACTCCGTACGCGAGCTTGAACTTGCTCTTCTCGCGCAGCTGAAGGCCGAACTCCGAAAGGGCCCGCGGGCGCGACTTCGGTCCGTGCACGCCGGGCTTGTACGGTTTCCGTACCAGCGCCGACTTGGGCGACATGGCACGATCCCCCTTCAAACCCAGGGACCCGCCAAGCGCGCGTTCTCTTTTTTCTTTAGGACCAAGCATTGGGAAAGTGTAAGATAAAAAATCGATCGTGTAAAGCTTTTCTGCGTTAGACGCGCCGCACCTTCGGCGGCCGGGGACCATTGTGCGGGACCGGCGTCACGTCCTTGATGGAGCTCAGGATGAATCCCTCGGTGATGAGCGCGCGGATCGCGGAATCACGTCCGCTGCCGATACCCTTCACGATGACATCAACCTCCTTCGGACCGGTGGACTGGATCTTCTCCACGATCGCCGCAATAACCTTGGACGAAGCGAACGGCGTCGCCTTCTTCGGTCCCGAGAAACCGAGCGCGCCGGCCGAAGCCCATGCGAGCACGTTACCCGTGGCATCCGTCACGGTGACCACCGTGTTGTTGTAAGAAGCATTGATATAGACGCGGCCCTTCTCGACCCGCTTGGATTTCCGGCCTCCGGCCTTCGCGACGGCGGCGTCAACAGCCGCGCCCTCCTTCAGCGCTTCTTCGCCCGATTGCGTGGTGACTTTTTTCTTTCCCATGGTGTTATTTCAGTTCAACTTTTCTCTTGCCGCTGCCCGCCGTCTTTCTGACGTTGCCGCGGACCGTGCGGGAATTGGTCTTCGTCCTTTGTCCGTGCACCGGGAGCTTGCGGGAATGCCGCGAGCCGCGGTAGGTCTGGAGATCTTTCAGGCGGGCAATATTGCTCCGCACGCGCTGGCGCAGGTCGCCCTCCACCGGATAGTTCACTTCAATGAAGTTCTGGATCTTGAGGATCTCTTCTGCGGTGAGGTCCTTTGCCCGCTTGTCGGGATCGATCTTCACGGCCGCAAGGACCTTCGTGCTGAGCGAAGGGCCAATGCCATAAAGATATGGAAGCGACGCTTCGATCCGCTTGCTATCAGGAATGTTGACTCCGAAGATTCTCATGATTTTAGGTTGGAGTAATTAGGGATTAGCGATTAGATTTTCTTTCTATTTACTGGCCACTAGTCACTAATCGCTTCTTTTTATCCTTGTCTTTGCTTGTGTTTCGGCGTCTTGCAGACAACATAAATCCGACCGCCGCGCTTCACGATCTGGCATTTGGCACAAATTTTTTTGACCGAGCTGCGAACTTTCATAAATAGCGATTAGTAATTAGTGGTTAGCGATTAGTAATTCTATTTACTGGTCGCTAATCGCTGATATTTATAACCTTCTTACGATCCTTCCCCGTCGTCCGTCGGGACTCATCTCAACGAGGACGCGGTCGCCGGGCAGGACGCGGATGTGATTCATCTTCATCTTTCCGGCCAGATAGCCGAGAACCTCACCTTCCGTATCTTTCATTTTGATCCGGAACGCAAGGCTCGGAAGAGCCTCTATGATCAAGCCTTCTTTGGCCGTATCCGACGGCGCAACGTAGGTGCGCCGCCTCATATGGCAATAAAAAATGGCATTGCCACACGATGACGACCTGTAAAGCTGACCATGGTGAAGTTCATCTGACAAAGGGATTATAGCGGAAGACCGGCCGTTATGTCAACGCCGGCATCTGAGCGGCCGCCTAGATCCCCCACTTTGCCGACGCGAGCACGATCACAAAGAGGATCGCGATGGCCATTGCCGTCGTCCGGATCCTCCGGGGATCGAGTTCGCCGAAGAAATATGCAGGGACCAGATCAAGGACCAGCGCCGCCGCGAGGAAGGCGACGATGGATTGGTAGATGAAATCCACCGGCAGGAAGAGACCCGCCATGAGCAGCTCCAATACCGCAAGCGATGCCGTGCCGACCGCGATGCGCCGCGGGAGCGCTTCCCGTCCGCTTACCTCCTTGCCGTGGCGCGCCACAATGACCGCGTTCAGCAGAACGCCGAATGCCGCGCCGGCGACCCACGCCCAAAAGAGCGCGCCGGAAGAAAATCCCGCATGCCATGCCGCGAAAAATTCCCGGAACAGAAAGAAGGCGATCGCCATCGCAAGGATCGTCCTCCCCGACTTACGATCAATAACAAGAAGGTCCTTGATCAGGAGCAGGTAATACCACAGCGCGCCGTAGAGCACGGCCATAAGGATGCTCCCCGGCGTCGCGAGCGCAACGCCCAGGAACACCAGAAAGAACGCGAGATTCTTCCGCGACTCGAATGGCGGAAAAAAATAAACGGCGCTCGCAACAAGCACAAAAAGCCATCCCGGAAGATACAGCCAGGACGCCGCAAAAAGCACGCTCCTAATGAGCAATGACCAATGAATCTGCTTTGAAATTGACGCGAGCCTTGGTCCCATCTTTGATGTCGCCGCGAATGATCTTATCTGCCAGCTTATCAAGAATGACGCGCTGAATCAATCGCTTGAGCGGCCGCGCGCCGAATTCCGCACTGAAGCCCTCGCGCACGAGATACTCGCGGGCGGGCGCGTCCACCTCGAGATCGATATGGTGCGCCTCGCGCAAACGCTTGGCAACGGCCGCAAGCTGGATATCCACGATCTTCTCGAGGTCCTGCCGGCGAAGCGGATTGAAAATGACGATATCGTCGACGCGGTTCAGGAATTCCGGACGGAAACTGTGCCGCAGAGCCTCCATGGTCTTCTTCCGGAAGTCGTTCTCCTCCTCCGAAGCCGCATTCTCCCCGACGCTGAAACCGATGCGCGACATGGCCTTCAGATATTCGCTGCCGACATTGGAGGTCATGATGATGATGGAATTCTTGAAATTCACGGTCTTGCCTTTGCTGTCCGTCAGCCGGCCGTTATCAAGCACCTGCAGCAGCAGGTTGAATACCTCCGGATGCGCCTTCTCGATCTCGTCAAAAAGGATCAGGCTGTACGGGCGATGCCGTACCAGCTCCGTCAATTGGCCTCCTTCCTCGTGGCCGACGTAACCCGGCGGCGATCCGATCAGGCGGCTCGTCGCATGGCGTTCCATATATTCGGACATATCCACCCTGATCAGCGCCTTTTCGTCGTTGAACATGAACTCGGCGAGAGCGCGGGCGAGCTCCGTCTTGCCGACGCCCGTCGGACCGAGAAACATGAACGAGCCGATCGGGCGGTTCGCATCGGAAAGGCCCGCGCGCGAGCGGCGCAGCGCGGACGCAACGGCGGCGATCGCCTCGTCCTGGCCCACGACGCGGCCGTGCAAAACCTCCTCGACATTCATCATCTTCTCGGCATCCGACTCCAGCATCCGCTTCAGCGGAATGCCGGTCCAGACCGACACGATGGCGGCAACATCCTCCTTATCCACGGCTTCTTTCAAAAAACGCGCCTCGCTCCCGGCTTTGGTCTTCTTTCCGCGGGCGGTCGCGCCGCCGAAATTCTTTTTCTCGAAGATCTGGAAATCTTTCTCTGCGCGCGGCAGCTCGCCGTACGTGATCTCGGCGACACGCTCCAGATTGCCGTCCCGCTCCGCGGCGGCGGCCTCCTGCTTCAGGTTGTCCACTTTCTGGCGCAGCTGGTGCAGCGTCTCGAACTTTATCTTTTCCGTATGCCATTTCGCCGAGAGCTCGTCATTCTGCTCCTTGAGCTTTGCAAGTTCTTTGTCGATCTCCCCGATGCGCTCCTTTGCCTTATCCCCTTCCTTCGCAAGCGCCTGACGCTCCACTTCAAGTCGCGTGATCTCGCGGCGGATAACATCGATCTCCTTGGGAAGACTCTCTGATTCCAAGCGGCGAGCGGCAGCGGCCTCGTCGATCAGGTCCACCGCCTTGTCCGGCAGGAACCGATCGGTGATATAGCGCGCCGAAAGATTGACGGCCTCCACAATGGCGTCGTCCGCGATACGAAGACCATGATGGATCTCGTATTTCTCTTTCAAGCCGCGAAGGATAGCCACAGAATCCTCGAGCGAGGGCTCTTCCACCATGATCGGCTGGAAACGGCGCTCGAGCGCAGGATCTTTTTCAATATACTTCTGATATTCGCGGATAGTGGTTGCGCCGATCGCATGCAGCTCGCCTCGCGCAAGCGCGGGCTTCAGAAGGTTGGAAGCGTCCACCGCGCCCTCCGCAGCACCGGCACCGACGATCGTATGGATCTCATCGATGAACAGAATGATCCTGCCGGCGGCATTCTTCACCTCCTTCATGAACGCCCGCAAGCGATCCTCGAATTCGCCGCGGAACTTCGTTCCGGCAATGAGCGAACCGAGATCCAGCATCAGGACCTCCTTTCCCTTCAGGATCTCCGGCACGTCTCCGGCAATGATGCGCTGAGCGAGACCTTCCACGATCGCCGTCTTACCGACGCCGGGTTCGCCGATCAGGCACGGATTGTTCTTCGTGCGGCGCGACAGAACCTGCATCAGGCGGCGCAGCTCTTCGTCGCGGCCGATCACCGGATCCAGTTCGCCCTTCTTGGCGCGCTCGGTCATGTTGACGGCATATTTTTCAAGAACCTGGAACTTCGTCTCCGGCGTTTCGTCGACAACGCGCGTGGAACCGCGGAGCTGCGCAAGCGTACGGAACGCCGCATCGCGGCGAACGCCGAATTTCTCGAGAAGCGTCTTCGCGGGGCTCTCAACATCAAGCAATGCAAGCAGCAGGTGCTCGCAGGAAACATACTCATCCTTCTGCTGCGCGGCGACCTTGGCGGCCTTATCAAGCACCGCCATCAGCTCCGGCGAAAGATAAAGCTGGCCCACGGGGGCGTTCGAAAGTATCGGCGGGATCCGGTCCAGCTCGTAGTCGATCTGCTCATCCAGCTTATCGATGTTCACGCCGGAGCGCTCCAGCACCGGAATGACGAGCGACTGTTCATCCTCAAGAAGCGCCGCAAGCAGATGGAGCGCCTTCAGTTCGCCATGATTCTTCTGTGCGGCAATATCCTGGGCGTTTTGAAGCGCCTCCTGGGCTTTTATGGTGAAACGGTGAAAATTTGGCATATATAGTAATAGTACTCCATTCCGCGGGAAAATGTTTCCCACAAAAACACGGGAACGCATTCGCGGCGCCGGAATGGCAGCTTTCGCATTGTAGCCGCCGCATCGCGCCATTGTCAATCTCAATGCTTGATTGCCAATTACGTCCGTAATCGTTGACAAGGCACACAAAATAGCTAATATATTCCGGTACCTTCAGAAGGAGATCTGGATGATAAAGGTTCGTACTTTTGTAGCATTCATGCGTCGTAAGGAATTCAGGGTCCTTGCGGCAAGCGTCGGGCTTCTGCTTCTGTTCGGCACCGCCGGCGCAAGCGATCTCGACCCCACCATGGCCTTCTCCCACATCATTCCGATGACGGGAGTCGGCCTCGGTCTGACCTACTGGGGTTTCCGCCCCTTGATGTCGTAGGCCGCCCGGATCCTTCACGCTCGTCATCCTCCCTTGGCCTGTCGCCACTCTTTGCGCGACAGGCCGTTTTTTTATCTACCCCGCGCTCGCCGGCCTGATGCCCAGGGTCACCGGAACGGTCATTATCTTTCCGGCGCGATCGATCGTAAGCGTCACCGTATCTCCTACGCTATAAGTTTCAATGATATCCGAAAGAACGTGATTCGCATCGATCTCCTGTCCGTTCACTGCCACGATGATATCCTCCGACTGCACGCCCGCTTTCGCCGCCGGCGAGCCAGCCTCGACTGCGGGGCCGGATGCATCGCCGCGTACCAGCGCCCCCGTGCTCGTCGCGAGATTCTGCTGCTTTGCAAGCGCCGGCGTCACCATGAGATAACGCACGCCGAGATATGGCGACTGGATCTTTCCCGTTGCGAGCACCGACGCGATATCATGCTTCGCGCGGTCGATCGGGATGGCAAAGCCGATACTCTGCGCACCCGATGCAAGCGCCGTATCGATACCGATCACCTGTCCCTGGAGATTGAGCAGCGGCCCGCCGGAATTGCCGGGATTGATGGCGGCATCCGTCTGGATCACGCCCTGGATGGTCTCCTGCTGGCCGGTCGCCTGATCGGTCGCGGTCACCGTCCGTTCAAGACCTGAAACGACCCCGACGGAGACCGTATTGGAATATTGACCGAGCGCATTCCCGATGGCGATCGCGGTCTGCCCCAGCTGAAGACCATTGGAATCGCCCAAATTGAGCGGCACGAGGCCCGTTGCGTCGATCTTCACCAACGCAAAATCCTGCAACGGATCGCGGGCAAGGACCTTTGCCGGATATTTCTTTCCGTTGTTCATGATCACGGTATAGGAAGCGTTCGTGCTCGCCACCACGTGCTTGTTCGTCAAAATGAGGCCGTCCGGAGAAACAATGAAGCCGGTGCCGCCGCCGACCTCCTGAAGCTGGGTTTTCCCCGTATTGCACGGCACCGTAAAGGACGAACCGCCGCCGAAAAGCGGCTGAAGCTGCGAAGGAAGATTGCCGAATGGATCGTACTGGCACTGGCTGACCACGGGAACCTGCTCTGAGATCACGATGGACACGACCGAGGGCAAGGCATTGTGCACCGCCCCCATCACTGCCGCCTCGTAATCGTTCGTCGGCGCATAGAGCGCTGACGTAGAACTGGCCTGCGGCACGGATGAGGCATGATGTCCGAAGAACGGCGTGAGAACCCCCCAATTGCCGGAACCCAAAAAACCGCGCGAAACTTTGACGACGACGATCGCACCGCCCAGCAAAACACCCACGACGACCATCCCGGTCGCCGCAATGAGCCACTTCTTACTCCCTCTATGAATATCAGGCATAGGATATTATTTGTGTGGATTTATACTTTATACTACGATTTTCTTTCGAAAAAGTTTCGTGGCGCGCGGAAATCCCATCGGGATCCGCATAAAAAAGCAGGATCTAGAAACTACGCCGAGAGACAGGCATTATAAGCTTGAACCTTGGCGTTATATGCATTCACGTTCGCCTGCGTGGTCTGAAGAAGCGCATTGTACTGCGCAGCCAGGCTATTGTAGGACGCGACCGCAGATGCATAGGACGGATCCGACGGTGACATGCCATTGATCTTCGCTTCTTCCGATTTCAGAGTCGCCGCCATATCGGAGAGCTCCGTCTCCGCTGCGTCGAGCGCCGCCTTCAGGGTCGTGGGCGACGGCGGACAATCGGAAGCGGGGCGCCCGAACACCTGCACCGCGATCCACGCCTCACCCCCCTCAAAAATGGCGTCCTTCGCCGCAACGCCGATCTGCGTAT
>DAIBYH010000027.1 GCA_027424065.1 Candidatus Parcubacteria bacterium
CTTGGATGTGCACGGAAACATCAATATTGCATTCGGCTCCGGTGACCGGCTTGCGTCCGGCGGCTTTTATCTTCTTTCCCGCGGCGGTGAAGCTGTCAGCGGTTCGATCCCCGACAAGGCATATACCGGAACTTTGCCGAACACGGGAGATGATCTTGCGATCATGGATGGCGCCTGTGGCGCATCGGACGTGCTTGCCGCAGGAAAGGGTTGGCCGGGAGGTTCGAACAGAACCAAGCAAACACTTGAACGGATGCCGGGTCTCGGATGGCAGACGAGCGCGGATCCCGGCGGAACGCCGCGGGGGCAAAACTCACAGGGACAATCGACGGCCGGTATTCCGCGGAATGCCACGGCGACGTATCCGGTGAATGTCATGATTGCGGGAGATGCCGGCGGCAAGGTGGTGCTCCCTTCGGGTGGTGCCTGCTGGGAAAATTGCACGGATTCCTATCGCGCGGGGACGGTGCTCAACTTTTCAGCGATCCCCGGTCCGGATGAAAGTTTTACCGGATGGACGGGTGCCTGCTCGGGAAAGGAAAAATGTTCTTTTCTTTTGAATGGATCCACCTCCATCGGTGCCGTATTTCACGTTCTCGCTGATCAAGAGTCGGTGATTCCGGATATCGTTCCGATCGTTTCCGACCTTTTCACGGCAACCACCAGTGTTTCCGAGGGATCTCTTGCGTCGGATACCGCTCAAATAACACAGCCGAAGATGCCGGGTCTTTTCATTGCGGCGGTGCAGATCGCCGGCGCCTCATCAAGCGACGACTTCGTGAAGATCTATAACGCTTCTCCGGAAACCGTCGATATTGCCGGATGGCATCTTCGAAAAAAGGCGAGCACCGGGAATGTGTCATCGCTCCGAGAGTTCCCTGAAGGAGCGTCGGTCTCTCCGAAGAGCTTTTTTGTCTGGGCGTCCAGCATTAATGGTTTCGCCGCTTCCCTTGGTGCGGATGTTTCGAGTACGGGATCCCTTGCCATCAATAATAGTGTTGCATTATTCGATGCTTCGGGAACCGAGATCGATGCTCTTGCGTGGGGGAGCGGTACGGACCAATACGGGAACGGTTCTCCGTATCCCGAAAATCCTTCTCCCGGCGAGATCCTTCTGCGGAAGATGGATCAAGGCACTGTGGTTGATACGCGGGACAATGCGAGCGATTTCTTCGTTCAAAATCAAACACCATAATTATGAAGAAAAAATTGATCCTTGCGGTGCTATTGGCGGTTCCGGGCATGATCGTCCTCGTGGCCCTTGGCGTGGCGGATCTGGCGGCCCGGAATACTCCGAGGATTCCCTCGCTTCGGCCTGATATTGTGGCAACCAGCACCACTTCAAAAGGGAACATCTTTGTGGAGAACAGGACAGAGGGATACGCTCTCGCTGTTCCTTCCGATTGGCGCACGGAAATGGGCGCCGGCGGCGGACTTATCTTCCATGCATCTTCTTCGGTCGCCGCGTCCGATTGCAAAATAGAAATATCGCGCATGGAGAATCCGGGAGGAAAGAGCGTCGCGGCATGGCTCACGGATCATCTTTATGAAGATCCTACGACGGATGTCGTTGAAACAAATGTGGTTCCGATGGACGTCGGAGGTGCTGCCGGCATTGTCTGGGAGGGGACATTGAATGGGGTTTCGTCCACTGCGGCATATGTTGCGAGCGGAACCGCGGTCTTCGAGATCGCGCCGTCGATGGTCGCCCCTCCGGGCGTGCATCCGGAGGTCATGTGGTGCCGCGGCGCCATGAGCAGGATACTGAGAAGTTTTCAATTCACGATATGAAAAAGATTTTTTTCTTATCCATCTGGATCTTTCTTGCCGGTATAGCGCCGGCTGCAGCGACCCGCGCTTCCGAGGAATTCAGAAATAATTTGCCGTATCTTGCGGGCGATCGTTTCATAGTGACTGCGGGATATGGATCAATGCCGACGCACGTCAAAAAAGATGCCTATGCCATCGATTTTTCCAAGAATGGTTGCAGCGCTTATGGGGCTCTTGTCGTGGCGGCGCGTTCCGGCTCGGTCTGGATCGCTCAGAATTCAGGATATAACGGAGGATATGGTTCTCAGATATTGGTGCGTTCCGATGACGGCGTCATTGCGCGGTATGCTCATTTGATCGCGGGGAGCATTCCGGTCCGGAAGGGCGATTCCATCCCGCAAGGAACGATCTTGGGGGAAGTGGGGGATACGGGTTTGGTGGCCGGTACTTCCTGCGACAACCATCCTGGGACCCATCTGCATTTTGCGCTTTATACGCAGGCCGCGGACGGTATCTTTCTTCCCAGAGATCCGGAACCGATCTCCGGTTATACGGGCATTTCCCGGGGGAACTGGTATGTTTCGGATAATGTTCTTGGTGCCACGAAGAGCAATCTGGCCGTCTTAGGAGCTATCTTTCACGATCTTTTTGAAAGAACGGAGAAGAATGGGTCGTCCATGGCCGCGGTCGGCACGAATGCGACGAGTGGCGACCATGATACGCCGGTTGCTGCGCCATCGGTTGCAAATCCTGCGCAGCAGGATCTTGTTGCGCGCAAGATTTCTTCTTCGTCTATTTCCGTGCATGTTCCCATTGTTGCCACGGCCTCATCTTCGGGATTCGGCGTTCAGGCAACTTCATCAGTGCCGGCATCGATCGCAACGTCTTCCGGGCGGATCATGGAAGTTCCCGCACCGGTTGAGCGGATCTCGCCGGGAGGGGTTTCCGCCGTTCTGCCGTATCCGCGGATGACGGCATCCGGAGGAGCTGCTTCCATCGGCGCTTCGTCGTCTCCGTCGTCATCGAACATTGATGATCCGATGGATGATACGGTGAATGTTTGCAGCAACGCGCCTTGATATCCTGCGTCGATATCAGAGAACCTCTCTTGCGGGCGCGTTTGTTTGCCGGTGCTCCCATGTCTACTGAAAAGAGCCGGGATCATGGACTGGAACAGTTTTGAGATAGGTTCTACAATCATGCCATGATGCATTGTGCCGCAATACTCTGCGATATCCGGAGCGTTCATAACGTCGGTTCCATCTTTCGGACGACGGATGGCGCCGGTTTTGAAAAGATCTATCTGTACGGCGTCACGCCGTC
The DNA here is from genome assembly GCA_027424065.1 of Candidatus Parcubacteria bacterium. Classification (GTDB taxonomy): domain Bacteria; phylum Patescibacteriota; class Minisyncoccia; order UBA6257; family 2-01-FULL-56-20; genus CAJAQL01. Next base: position 3,094 of record DAIBYH010000027.1, read on the forward strand.
GCCCCTGGATCGTTTCGGCAAGGTGCGCTCCGATTTTGCCAAGGTCGCCCTGGGGGCGGAGGCGGGTATCGCGTGGGAAACGGTTTCGGACATCAAGGACCTGATCACGGTTCTTAAAAGGGAGGGATGGACGATCTTTGCCTTGGAGCAGGCGGATCGCTCCATGCCGATCGATTCAATGAAGTGCGATACGGGAAAATGCGCCCTCATGGTCGGCAACGAGGTCGGCGGGATCGCTCCCGGCATTCTCGCGCTTGCGGACACGGTTGTTGAGATTCCCATGCTTGGCAAGAAGGAATCGCTGAACGTTTCCGTGGCGTTCGGCATCGCGGCATACGCCCTCCGTTCGTCCGCCACCACGGCCTGATTCTGGTATAATGGAATCAATTCCTTTATGAAGCACCGCACCATGATCATCGCCACAATTCTCGTCATCATTCTGATCTTGGCGGGCGTTTTTCTTTTGTGGCACGGGGTCGTTTCAAAGAGTGAAAACCCGCCATTGCCGACGGAGGAGATACGGATCGGAAATGCGGTCTTTTCCGTTGAGCTTGCGACGACGACGCTTGAACAGATGCGTGGATTGTCGTTCCGCTCCGGTTTGGCCGAAGGGAAGGGGATGCTTTTTATCTTTTCTTCGGGAGGAATCCAGAATTTCTGGATGAAGGACATGAACTTTCCCATTGATATGATCTGGATTTCGGGAAACACGGTGGCGGGTTTTGCGCAGAATGCCGACCCGCAGCCGGGTGTTCCGCTGTGGCGCCTCACGATCTATACATCTCCAAATGGCGTGGATAAGGTGCTTGAAGTTCCCGCGGGAACGGTTGCGAAGGATGGCATCATGATCGGCGACCCGGTCGTGATCGGAGCGAACTGATCCCTTCCGTCCTGTTTGCGCCCCGACCCTTTTCAAAATATACGTTTTGTGCTACAATAAAAGCATGAAAAAAATGTGGCGGGGATTCAAGAAATGGTTCGTTCCTCACGAAAAGAACGACCACAGGCCGCACATTCTGCGCTCGCGCACCATCGCGGCGGTCTCGGCGATCGTGATCGCCGTGGAATTTCTCTTTCTTTCAGGTATCTCGCTGCCGGAGCTCAGGTCGCCGTTCCTTGGCGACATCGTTGTGAGCGCCTTGGTCGGCGGCACTAACCAGGCGCGGGTTCAGGATGGTCTTCCGCCGCTCCAGGTGAGCCCGCTTCTTACGCAGGTCGCAGAGGATAAAGTGAATGACATGGTGAAGAACGATTACTTTGCTCACACGAGCCCGTCGGGCCTTTCACCGTGGTATTGGTTCGAAAAAGTAGGTTACCATTTCAGCTATGCAGGAGAGAATCTCGCCGTTAACTTTACGGATTCCCAGGATGTCACGAACGCCTGGCTCAATTCGCCGGAGCATCGTGCGAATATTCTGAGCGGGAATTTCACCCAGATCGGCATTGCCGTCGCGACGGGAACCTTTGACGGGCAGCCTGCGGTCTACGTTGCCGAAGAGTTCGGAACGCCGTCTCTTGTGCCCGTAACTGCGTCACCGTCACCGTCCGTGTCCGCCGTTGCGGCATCTGCGCCGCAAGAGATCGCGACAAAGCCGAAGGCCGAGCCGGTCGTGATCGCAACATCAGGAACGAAGACGCCGCTTTCGGAGCAGACCTTTGTTGCCGTGAAGGGCATTTCCACGGAAGCGACCTCTGCCGCGAATGCGGGTTTCGCGGCGACCTCGTCCGCGCCGGGCACGATTCCCGCCGCGAGCCCGGTTCCGCAGGGTGTTTCTCTGAATCCGATCGAGCAAGCAATGGCGAACCCGCGTGCTGCGGTCGACGGATTTTATTTGGCGATCGCGCTGCTTTTCATTGCGGCTCTTATCCTCAATATCTTCGTTAAGGTGCGCATCCAGCATCCGAACATCATTCTGGGCGGCCTGATCGCCGTTTCCATGGCAAGCATATTCATCGTCCTGAACCAGCACCTCTTCACGGGAACCGTCATCAGATGAATTTTTCCGGAGTCGAGGACGGTGTTCGGCGGGAATAGAAAAACCCCTCTTTTTCGAGAGGGGTTTTTCGCAGGGCAAAGATCCGGTTCACTCCGTCGTTTTTCCGTCAAAGGGAAGGTCTTTGGCCATGGCGTCCGCTCTCGTGGCATGGATGATGCCATCTTTGTGATCGGGCGGTGAATAGAGCGTATAGATCTTCATGGGCGCGGACGTCGAGGTATTCACGATGTTGTGGCGCGTTCCCGCCGGAACGACCACGACGAAACCATCAGAGACGGGCGATTCGACGCCGTCAAGGACGGCCTTGCCGGTGCCGCTTTCGATCCTGATGAACTGGTCCAATCCATGGACCTCTTCGCCGATCTCTTCGCCCGGCAGGAGGCTCATGAGGACGAGCTGGCTGTAGCGGGCCGTATAGAGCACTTTCCGGAAATTCGTGTTCTCCGAGGTCAGCTTCTCGATGTTCTCAATATAACCTTTCATAGGGGATCGTTGTGTTTTTTATTCGGCCTTTTCCTTATCATAGCATGTTCATTTATAATAAAGGCGACATTCGCGGATGCCGGGATCGGCTCATCCCCGCGCCACGGCGCAGGGCATTCGCCCGAGGCGGAATAAAATAAAAAAATATTATGGACATCAAAAATAAAGTAGTGATCGTTACGGGTGCGTCGGAGGGAATCGGGCGTGCGACGGCAAAATTGCTTGCGGCGCGCGGCGCGCGGGTGGTGCTCGCGGCACGGAATGCCGAACGGCTTGCCGGCCTCGCGAAAGAACTGTCCGACTCCTTTGCGGTTCCAACCGATATGCGGAGGTCCGAGGATATTGCGCATCTCATAGACGTGACGGTCGCAAAGTTCGGAAAAATCGATGTTCTGATCAATAATGCCGGTCAGGGCATGTATGGTCCGGTCGCGACGGCGGACGTGGATGAATATAGGAACATCATGGAATTGAATGTTTTCGGAGTGCTGCGCGCCATGCAGGCCGTTATTCCGCGGATGCGGCAGCAGGGCGGGGGAATGATCGTGAACGTAAGTTCGCGCGTTTCCAAGAACTACTTCCCGAATCTTGGCGCGTATGCTTCCACGAAATACGCTTTGAACGCGTTGTCGCTCACGGCTCGTGCCGAACTGGCACCGGACCATATCGTCGTGAGCGTTGTGCATCCCCGGATGACCGCGACCGATTTCGGGAAGAACGCCGCCGGCGCGCATCCCGACATGTCGGCACTGTATGCGCATCCCGAACGTTCCCGGGAGATCGATACGGCGGATCAGGTCGCTGAGAAGATCGCGGAGGTGATTGCATCAGAGGAGGCGGAGATCGGGCTCTGATCCGCTACTTGCGAATTATTTGCAATTAATTTGACCCTTGCCGCCGGAGCGGTAAGATAGAGCATATGAGCAAGGCGACCGGTTTCGGTCTGGTTCTCATTGCCGCCATTATGATCGGCGTCGGTTTTTTGATCTTCGGACCGGTTCCTCGGCCGATGCCCGTACCGCAACAGGGCGGGCAGACGCTCCGGGTGGTCGCTGCGGAAAATTTTTGGGGCAGCATCGTGAGTCAATTGGGCGGCGATCACGTGACGGTTTTAAGCATCGTTTCCGATCCCAATGCCGATCCGCACGAATATGAGAGCACGGCATCCGACGCCCGTGCGGTTGCAACGGCAAACTATGTGGTCATGAACGGCGCCGGTTACGACAGCTGGATGAACAAATTGATCGGCGCGAATCCGAACGCAGAGCGGAAAGTGCTCGATGTTTCCGCCCTTCTCGGAAAGAAGCCCGGCGATAATCCGCACTTCTGGTACAGTCCCGGTTATGTGGATCAGGCTGCGGCGCGGATGGAACAGGACCTTGCCGCTCTGGACCCTGCGCATGCCGCCTATTACGAGGCGCGGTATCGCGCGCTTCAGACTTCGTTTGCGGAATATCAGGGACGCATCGCGGCGATACATGAGCAATTCGGGGGCACGCAGGTTGCCGCCACAGAAGATATTTTTACCTATCTCGCCGACGCGGCAGGATTGGACCTTGTTTCGCCGCCGGCGTTCATGTCAGCTGTCGCCGAAGGGAACGATCCCTCATCGGCAAGTGTCATTGCATTCGAGGATCAGCTTCGGAGCGGCCAGGTGAAAGTGCTCGTCTATAACAAACAGACCATCACGCCGCTCACGGATTCGCTGCGGCAGCTTGCGGTGGAGCAGGGCATACCGGTCGTTGCCATCACGGAAACGATCCAGCCGCCGACGCTTTCATACCAGGACTGGATGAATGGCGAAGTGACGGATCTGCAGAATGCTCTTATGATGAAATAAAAGGACTGTCATATGTCGACCATCGTTGCGGAAAAACTTGCGGGAGGTTACGGGGATCGCGTCATCTGGAAAGACGCTGATTTTTCCATTGAACCGGGTGAATTCGTTGCCGTGATCGGTCCGAATGGCGCAGGGAAGACGACTCTGTTCCGCATGTTTCTCGGCCTTGCGTCGCCGACCGGCGGGACGCTTTCCATTTTCGGCGAGCCGCCGCGGCGCGGAAGTTCGCGGATAGGCTACGTTCCACAGCAGCATCCGATCGACGACGAGATCCGCGTCGAAGCGCTTGAGCTGGTCCGTCTCGGTCTCGACGGAAATCGTTTCGGCATCGGTTCTTCCGAAGAGGGAGCGGCGGCGGCCCTTGCGGCGCTGCGCGCGGTCGACGCCGAAGCGTTGGCCCACCGGCCTCTGGGGAAATTATCGGGCGGGGAGCTGCAGCGCATTTTCCTTGCGGAAGCGCTGATCGGAAACCCCGACCTTCTGCTGCTCGACGAACCGCTCGCCAACCTCGACCTTCGGCGCGAGACCGATCTGGTCCGCCTCGTGCACGATGTCGTGCATGCCCGCCGCGTGACGGCATTGCTGGTTGCGCACAATATCAACCCTTTGCTGCCGTTCATCGACCGGGTGCTGTATGTGGCGAACGGGCGCGTCATCAGCGGCCGGCCGGAAGAGGTTCTGACGTCCCGCGCGCTGTCGGAGATCTACGGCGTTCCCATTGAAGTATTGAAAGATGCCCGCGGCAGGATCGCGATCGTCGGCATGGACGAGGCCGTCGGCCATAAAAAGCACGTCGCACAACCGTTATGAACCCTTCTTCTTTCAGCTGGAATCTTCTGGCCGACCTGCAGATGATGTGGCAATACAATTTCATGCGCCATGCTTTCGAGGCGGGGACGATCATTGCGATCGTCGCCGGGATCGTCGGTTACTTCATCGTTCTGCGCAGATCTTCTTTTGCCGCGCATGCGCTTTCCCATATCGGTTTTGCGGGTGCCGCCGGTGCGGTACTGCTCGGCATCAATCCGCTTGCCGGCCTGCTGGTCTTCACGAGCGGCGGCGGTCTTGCGATGGCTGCCCTCGGGAAGAAAGCGGCGGGACGGGACGTGGAGATCGGTACGGTGCTCGCGTTCATGCTGGGTCTCGGCGTGCTCTTCATCAGTTTATACGCGGGCTATGCCACTGAAGCATACTCGCTGCTTTTCGGAGAGATCCTCGGCATCAGCAGGACCAATGTTATCGTGACGTATGTCGCGGCCATCGTTATCCTG
>DAIBYH010000028.1 GCA_027424065.1 Candidatus Parcubacteria bacterium
CTTGGCGGCTTCGATCTCGGCATCCTGCTTGGAAAGACCCTCTCCTTCCGCGATCAGCTTATCTTTGAAATAGACCCCCATCGTGAACCGTCGCTCATGAGCCGGACCGCTCTCGCCAAGCACGGCATAGGTCGGCGTGATCTTCAGTTTTTCCTGCACCACCTCCTGAAGCTCGCTCTTCGCATCCTTATAGCTCCGCGTCGTAAGAACTTCATCAAGATGCACGAGAACGAACTTCTCCACGAACGCGCGGGCTTTCTCAAGCCCCTGGTCAAGATAGATCGCGCCGATCAGGGCCTCGATGGCATTCGCCAGAATGACCTCCCGGGCCCGGCCGGTGTCCTTCCGTTCGCCGCGCGACATGAGGATGGACGTCTGGAGATCGATGCGTTCGGCGATCCGCGCAAGGATCTGATAGTTCACGAGCGCCGCACGGAGGACCGTCAGCTGCCCTTCCGGCTGCTTCGGAAATTTTCGGAACAGCGCCTCGGTGACAATGAGCTCCAGCACGGCATCGCCGAGATACTCCAGTCGTTCATTATGAGGCAGACGCCACTTCGGATATTCGTTCAGGTAGGAACGATGGGTCAGCGCTTCGATCAGAAGGTCCTTGCTCTTGAATGAAATACCGATCTTCTTGCCGTAATCTTCAGGATTCATGATCATGGGGGGCTTCAGAGGGCGCATCGGGCGTCTTCTCTGCCGCATCCGCCTGTATCTCGCGGTAGATGGTCCCGAGAACACCGTTCACGAACCGCGAAGTGTTCGGTCCGCCGTAGTTCTTGGCGAGCTCCACGGCCTCGTTGATGGCGACGCGTGGCGGCACTTCCTGATGGTCGGCGAAGAGCAGTTCATAAAGGCCGATGCGGAGGATGTTCCGGTCAACGGCCGCGATCTTATCGATCGGCCAGTCGGGGGCCGCACGGGAAAGGATCTCGTCGATCTCCCGAAGATGCTCGATGACGCCCTTCAGGATGCGCCACGCAAAATCCGGCTCATCGATGCCGGGAGCGAACTCTTCGAGGTTCCTTTCAAGGATCTCAGTGATGTCCTTCTCCTGCCCGTAAAAATCCCACTCGTAGAGCGTTTGGAGAATGACCGTCCGTATGAGATGCCGTGTTGCCATGTTCGCAAAGAACCGTTGCCATGGCGGCTTTACGAAAAAAAATAAGAGCCGGAAAGGCGCTTATTTCTTTCCGCAATGGGCGCAGGAGCGATGCGCCATCCGGGGCGCGCCACAGCTCTTGCACACCAGCAAACGCTCTTTTTTCATTGCCAAATGAGACCGGCGACGGCCCACTTTGCCATGAGTATGATGTTTTACTGGTACGCCTGCCATAGTGTCTCAATCATAATCGATTTCTTCCCGGCCGTCAACGGCCGGGAAGCATCAAAGCCGGATCCCATAACGGGATCCCGGCCTTGATGCTTCCATAAGTCCTAGTAGTCCTCGCCCATGCCGCCCGGCATGCCCGGCATTGCCGGTCCCTTCTTTTCGGGAACGCTCGTGACGGCCGCACCGATCGTCAGGTAATTCGCGGCAACGGAGATGGCGTTCGTGAACGCGGTCTTCGTGACCTTGAGAGGATCGATGATCCCCGCCTCCTTCAGATCGCCCATCTTGTTCGTCATCGCATTGAAACCGTGCCACGGCTCGTTCTTCCGCTTGCGCAATTCATCCACGATGCGTTCCGCGGATTCTCCGCTGTTCGCGGCGATCGCGCGGATCGGCGCTTCGAGCGCACGGGTCAGAATGCGGGCGACCTCCGGATTCTTTCCGTCGATCTTCATGCTGACATTGAAGAGCGCGATGCCGCCGCCCGGCACGATACCCTCCTCCATGGCGGCACGGGTCGCATTCACGGCGTCGTCAACGCGCTGCTTGAGCTCCTTCTGAGCCGCCTCCGTCGGCGCGCCGACGCGGATGACGGCGACGCCGCCCGCGAGTTTGCCGAGCCGCTCCTGCAGTTTCTCTTTGTCGAACTCGGAATCGGTCTTCTTGATCTGCGCTTTCAGCTGGGCGATGCGGTTCTCGATCTCCTTTTTATCGCCCTTGCCGTCCACGATCGTGGTCTTATCTTTGTCGGAAACGACGCGGTGGGCCCGGCCGAGATCGTCGATCTCCGCGCTCTCCAGTTTTTTGCCGAGATCCTCGGAAATAAAGGTCGCGCCCGTCACGACAGCGATATCCTGGAGCATTTCCTTCTTCCGATCGCCGAAACCCGGCGCCTTCACCGCGAGCACGTTGAAGATGCCGCGCAGCTTGTTCACGACGAGCGTTGCGAGCGCCTCGCCGTCGAGATCGTCCGCGACGATCAGAAGCTCCTTCTTCCCGCTCTGCACGATCTTCTCGAGAAGCGGCAGGATCTCCTGAATGGAGGATATCTTCTTATCGGTCACGAGCACATACGGCTCATCGAGCGACGCCTCCATCTTTTCCTGGTTGCTCACCATATACTGGGAAACATAACCGCGGTCGAACTGCATGCCCTCCACCATCTCGTAGGAGTTGCCGATCGTATTGGAATCCTCGACGGACACCACGCCCTCGCGGCCGATCTTTTCCATCACCTCGGCGATCAATCCGCCGATCTCGCCGTCCTTTGCGGAAAGCGTCGCGACCTCGCGGATCTTCCGGTTGTCGTTGATCAGTTCGCGCTGCGCCTCCAGCTCCTTGACGACACCGGCACTCGCCTTGCGGAGCTCGTCCGCAAGCTGAATGACGTTAAAGCCCTTCTCTCGGATGACCGCCTCGCCCTCGTCGATCATCGCATGCGCGAGGACCGTTGCGGACGTCGTTCCGTCGCCGACGTTGTCATTCGTCTTGTCGGCGGCCTGCTTAATGAACTCGGCCCCGATGTTCTCCCATTTATCCTCGAACTCGATCTCCTTGGCGACCGTGACGCCGTCAAAGGTCACCTGCGGCGCGCCGTAACCCTTCTCGATGACCACCGCACGGCCGCGCGGACCAAGCGTCATAATGACGGCCTGCGCCAGCTTATCAATACCCCGCTTGATGGACGCCCGCGCGTCCTCGTTGAACTTTATCTGTTTTGCCATAGAAATAATTTTTAGCGATTTGTGGTTGGCGACTAGCAAATAGTGGACAGCGATCAGTGGATAGTGATCAGTGATTAGTGATTAGCAATTAGCCTTAAATAATTACTGATTACTATTCGCTGATTGCTAATCGCTGCCTGCTGATCGCTATGCGATCACCGCCAGTATGTCATCCTCTTCGACCAGGAAGAATTTTTTATCGCCATCCTCGATCTTGCTTTCGTCGCCCCACGGCTCCTTGAAAAGGACCGTCTGACCGACCGCAACCGCAACCGGCTGCGGTACGCCGGATTCTTTCATCTTTCCCGGACCGACCGCGACGACCGTCCCGCGGCTCTGCTTCTTCTTTTCCGCCGTATCCGGCAGCACGATACCCGACTTGGTCTGCTTCGCCTCCTCCTCGAGCGGAGCAATAAGAACATGGTTCGATAAAGGTTGTATGTTCATGTGATTTAAATTTTTTACCTTGTGCGCAACCCGGGGCCCGACCGATCCGCCGTTGGCAGATAAGCACCTCGAGTGCTAATAGGCATTTTAGACCAGCGGCCTCCCCTGTCAAGCGAAACCGCAAAAATCGCCGCTTCGCTCTGCTATACTGAGAACAAAGGTCGCCTCTTTATCCGATTTCCGCCATGGAACAGATCGAAATCATCTCGCGGTCGCTCAGGAGCGTGGCGTGGATGTTCGCGCTCCAAGGGATCCTCGCCATCTCCTTCGGACTGTTGATCATCCTCTATCCCCCGCTTCTCGCCCTCCTGGTCGGCGTCACGCTCATGATCCTCGGCCTCACCCTCATCCTCGCAGCCGTAATGGTCGGCAAGTTTTCAAAGATCAGGATCGCTTCTTAAGCTGGTCGTAAATATTAAGCACGGCCTTGATGCCGTCGCCTGCGGAAATATTATTCTGCTTGTAGAGAACATCGGTGACGTCCCCCGCCGCCCAGATGCCGGGACAGGAGGTCGCCTGGGTCTTCCCGTCCACTTTCACCGCGCCGTATGCATCGCGCTCCACGAGATCTTTCACGAAATCGGAATTCGGCGCAAGGCCGATCTCCACGAAGACGCCGTCCACCGGAAGATCTTTGATCTCTCCGCTCTTTGCGTCCTGATACCGGATACCGGTGACCGTTTCCGCGCCCGCAACCTCCTGCGTCACGGCGTTCCAGATAATTTCCACATTCGGATGGCTCTTCACCTTTTCCTGGGTCACCGGATCGCCCTTCAGAACTTCGGATCGCACAACAAGGTAGATCTTTGCCGCATACGGAACCAGATCGATGACCGCTTCAAGCGCGGAATTCCCGCCGCCCACGACAGCGACCGTCTTGCCGCCAAAAAGCGGCGCATCGCAGATGGAACAATAGACAACGCCCTTCCCTTCGAACGTCGATTCGCCGGGGACGTTCAGTTTCTTGTGGCTGCTGCCGGATGCAAGAAGGATATACCGCGCACCGTAGGTCTTTCCCGAACGCGTCGCGAGCGAGAACGTACCATCATCCTTTTTTGCAACCCCGGTCACCAGGTCGTCATCAACGATCACAACGCCCTCCTGTGCGCGAAGATGGGCCTCCATGCTCTTGGCAAGATCGAATCCGGATATGGAAGGGATCCCGATCCAGTTTTGAATATCCGCCGAGACCACCGACTGGCCGCCGAGTCCGTCCGCAATGAGAAGCGTCCGCATCTTCTTACGCGCCGCATAAATGCCGGCCGCAATGCCCGCCGGCCCCCCGCCGATGATAATGAGATCGTAGTCCATAAAAAAAGTATACCACACGCGTCAAGCACCGGCTCCGTCCGAAATCGCCGGAGCGGAGATCGCGCGGCGCGCGGCGCGGAGCATCCAGTGAACGAACAGTGCCGACGCGAGGCCGATCACGATGCCGCCCAGGATATCGAACGGCCAGTGTACGCCGACGTAGATCCGGGCGATGCCCATGACGAACGAAAGCGCGAGATACCACCATCCCCATTTCCGATCCGCGAACCATACCGCGAGCGCGAGCGCAAAGAACCAGGCCATATGCCCGGACGGGAATGATGAACCGCTCTCGCCGATGAGAGGCGCGAATCCGAAGAACGCATAGGGGCGGACCGTATGAAAGAAAAAGTAGATGCTTTCAGAGATAATGCCGCGCGCCAGAATTACCGCGAGCACGCCTTCGGCGAACAGATAGAACTTCCGGCGGGCGCCGGGTTCGCGGAATACGAGCACGAGAAATCCGAGAACCAGAAGATACGGCAGATACTCGGCGAACACGATGCCGGCAACGTCGGCGAACACCGAGCGGCCGCTCCAGTTATGGATGAAATTAAAGATTGCGATGTTCCACTTTTCCATTGGGATAGTAAAGCACAAAATCCGCCGCGGAAAAAGTACGGGGAGCTACAGTTCCAGGAGAATATGGTCCCGATGTCGGTACTCCCGGGCGATCAGAAGCACGACGGCGACATCCACAAGCGTGATGGCCCAAAGGACCACGGACGGCGTGAGCGCGATCTGGTAGAGCTGATAGAAAATGAACAGCGTAAAGATGACGATGGACGCCGGATAGGCCCACTTTTTATCCCGCCAGAGACCGGCGATCAGAAGCAGCTTCACGATGCCGTGCGAAAGGAAAATAAAGACCCAGACCGCACGGGGCGTCGCCGTAAATCCTCCGAATGCCCGCACGATAAGCACCCACACGACGTCGCGCGGACTCTCCGAAAGCTCGCTCCCAAAAAACCAGAACGCAACGCGGTAGAGCGCATCATAACTGAAGAACGCGAAAATAAACCCTGAAACGATCTCGCCAAGGGCGATCAGCGCCTTGGCGAAGATCCCGGCAAGATACAGGGAATGATAGGTCTTTTCCGAAATGCGGTTCCGCGGCATACGCACAAGGTTCACTGCGCGATCCCCTGCGGATTCGGACCGTATTTATTGTCTCCCGGCGTACCGGCCATGACCGCAAAGACCAGGAGCACGATCGCACCGACGAACGGCACGAATGCGATCAGGATCCACCAGGCCGTGCGGCCGATGTCATGGAGCCGCCGCGCGAGAATTGCGATGCTCGGGATCAGAAGAACCAGCGCATACGCGTAGTACAGGCCGAGCGTGACGGCGTTCCGCATCGCGGCAACCAGCGCGAAAAGCACGATGTAGAAGATCAGATTCCAAAGCACGAACATCCAATACTGCTTTCGGGACGCGCGTCCCGAGAAGGTCCCATATTTCCGAAATGCATCAAGGTAAAAATCCATAGTTGAAATAAATGAAAAGTTTATTGAATTTCTTTAAAATCCGCGGACAAGGATCTCCGCCGGCCTTTTCTTTATTCTAACATAATCCCCCGGGGTCCCTCCTCTCGCTCCTCCCTCGAAAAAGGGACCCCCCTCCCCTGACCCCTCCCTGGAAAGGGAGGGCCTCCCCTTTTCTAAGGGGAGGTTAGGAGGGGTTTCTTAAAAAAAGCGCGGTGCGCAGCGGGATTCTGGAAAAAATGAGCGGCGGAAGATATGATGGAACAGCGGGCACTTAACTCAGCGGCTAGAGTGCTTCCTTTACACGGAAGAAGTCGGGGGTTCGAATCCCTCAGTGCCCACAACCCAACAAAGAAGGGATTCGAACGCCGGAACCGAAATTTTCAGCAGAAAATTTCGGCGAGGCGGTGTCCAGAGCCCGTGCGAGCGACGGCCTGCGCTACGCCGGAGGCTTCGGCGAGGCGAGCGAGCGCGGGACTCGCGGGAGAATCCCTCAGTGCCCACTTCGCCACGCCGAAGCTACGACGGGAGCTCGACTTCGCTCTTTGAGTTCCGTCGTAGCGAAGGCGGACATTACCATATCGAAGATTGAGCGCAGCTCGACTCCGCTCTTCGAGCTCCGTCGCAGCGAAGGCGGGCGCCCTTTTATTTT
>DAIBYH010000029.1 GCA_027424065.1 Candidatus Parcubacteria bacterium
TCTGGTCTCCGTCCAGGTCCAGGGCCCGCCGCAGGAACTGTCATTTTCTCCGGTCGCTGACACCTATATCGATGCTCTCTCGCCGGACATGCGTTACGGCACAAGTTCTTTCTTGAGGGTCCGTTCCAAGGGGAAGGATCGCATCTTTCTTAAGTTCGACGGCGTCGCTATCAGGTCCGGAGTGGGCTCCGGCACGATACTCTCGGCAAAACTTTCTTTTCCCATCCTGAAGAATTGGCGAAACTGGTCTTCGTCGGGAACTTTGGAGGCGTATCCGGCGGCGGCTTCCTGGAGCGAGAATGGGCTTTCGTGGTCGGATAGCGGAGCACCGTCGAACGGCGTTCCGATGGAGCCGGTGGCGACGACCTCGGTCACGAACGAAGCAACTTCCTCGCTGGCGTTCATTTTTTCGGGAGACCTTGCCTCTCTGCCGGATGTTCTTGGCGGAAACGGCCTCGTTATCCGAAAGGTCGATGAATGTTCACCGGGCGTGATCGATCTTGATTCACGGGAATCGGATGATCCGCCAACACTCACGCTCGTGGTACAATGAAAGCAATGAGATCACGTCTTTTTTCTCTGGTGTTCGGCCTGGCGCTCGGCGTCCTGATCTTCTGGCTTCCCTCGGCGTTTTCGGGCGGGAGTTTCGCGTTGCCGATCCTGTTCTTCGCGGGGCCATGGTTCCTGGATGCCGTTCCGTACCTCCTGCTTTTCGCAGTGATATTCGGGATCTTTGCTGCCGCATACCGCGCCGCAAAAAGATCGTTTCCGGTCTCGCTGATCGATGGAGCGTGGATGCTTGGCGGAATGTATGTCGCTCTGACCTTCCTCTATTATTTCACGGCGGCCGTGATGCACGGAGGAACCTTTGTACTATGAGCGCCGCGCCGGAGGTCATTTACGAAGATCGGGATATCATTGCCGTAAACAAGCCGTCGGGCATGATGGTGCATGGCGTTGCAGGAAAGGTATCCGCCGAGCCCACGCTCGTGGATGTGTTGCTTGAGCGGTACCCGGAGATCCGGACCGTGGGAGACGACCCCGCGCTGCGGCCGGGGATCGTGCACCGGCTCGACAAGGACACGTCGGGGGTCATGCTGATCGCCCGGAACCAGCAGGCCTTCGAGTATTTGAAGTCACGGTTCAAGGACCGCGATATGCGGAAGACATACGCCGCAGCTGTCGCAGGGGTGCCGCGGCCGGAACAGGGGATCATTGATCGTCCGATCGGTATCCGCAGCGGGACGACGAAACGGAGCGTGCGGTCGGAGAAGATGGCGAAACCGGCAGTGACGGAATACGAGACGGCGAAGACCATGCTTGCAGAGGATGCGTTCGGCAAGGAGCGTCAATTTTCACTGCTCATGGTGCATCCGAAGACGGGACGGACCCATCAGATCCGGGTGCACCTTGCGTCCATCGGTCATCCGATCGTGGGAGATCCGTTGTATGGCCCGAAGAAGCAACCCCGTTGGGCGCGGCGTCTCATGCTGCATGCCGCGTCCATAGAATTTTCCGGACCCGATGGCGGCCGCCTGCGGTTCGATGCCGCTTTACCGGAAGAGTTCCGGGAGTTGTTCGGGGTCTGAGCGCCGCCGCCCTTTTTCTTCGCCGCTTTTTCTGCTACTATCGGAGTATTATGGATTTCGCGAAACGGGACCTTCCGAAACGGTCCGAAAATCTTTCCGAGTGGTACAATCGCATCATTCTCCTCGCGGAGCTCGCCGATTATGGTCCCGCAAAGGGAACGATGATCTTCCGTCCGTATGGATTCGCCATTTGGGAACTGGTCCAGAAGGAGCTTGATGCCCGCATCAAGGAGCACGGCGTCGCGAACGCCTATTTCCCGCTCTTTATTCCGGAATCGCTCTTGAAAAAAGAGGAGGCCCACGTGGAGGGATTTTCTCCGGAACTTGCCGTTGTGACCATTGGCGGCGGCGAGGAACTGAAGGAAAAACTGGTGGTTCGGCCTACGAGCGAAACGATCATGTACGAGGCTTATGCCCGCTGGATCCATTCGTGGCGCGACCTGCCGCTCATGATCAACCAGTGGAACAACGTGGTGCGCTGGGAAAAGCGAACCTATCTTTTTCTGCGCACGACGGAGTTCCTTTGGCAGGAGGGCCACACCGCACATGCGACGCATGAGGATGCCTGGAATACCGTGACCTGGGCGATCGAAACGTATGCGAAAGTGTACCGCGAACTCTTCGCTCTGCCGGGGTATATCGGCATGAAATCGGAATCGGAAAAGTTCGCCGGCGCCGACCGGACCCTTACCTATGAATCATTGATGCCGGAAGGGAAGGCATTGCAGAGCTGCACCTCCCACGATCTCGGTCAGAATTTTTCAAAGACTTTCGGTATCTCGTTCCAGAACAAGGACGGCGTATCGGAGAATGTCTGGCAGACGAGCTGGGGCTTTTCCACGCGTTCCATCGGAGGACTCATCATGGCGCACGGCGATGATGCCGGTCTGCGGCTGCCGCCGCGCATCGCTCCCGTCCAGGTCATTGTTCTGCCGGTCCGCGAGGACCAGGGGATCACCGATCTTGCAGCCGAAGTTGAACGGACCCTGAAAGATGCCGGCGTGCGCGCTGCGACGGACGGGGCGGACCGCGATTCCATCGGGTCACGGATCAATACATGGGAATTGCGGGGCGTTCCGCTGCGCGCGGAGATCGGTGCGAAGGAGGTTGAGGCGAAGAGCGTCACGCTGGTGCGCCGGGATACGCGCGAAAAGATCTCCATTCCCGTGGGCGAACTTGCGAAGCGCGTTCCAGAGATCCTGGAGGCAATTCAGAAAGACCTCTACGATCAGGCAGAGGCATTCCTGAAAGAGAATACGCGCACGGTGGAAAACTATACAGAGTTCAAGGAGGTGCTCGCGGAAAAGCACGGCTTTCTGTCCGCGTTCTGGTGCGAGAAAGAATCCTGCGAACGGGCCATCAAGGAAGAGACCAAGGCAACCACGCGCTGCCTCCCGCTGGACCAAAAGGAGGAACAGGGAACCTGCGTCTATTGCGGCGAACCGGCAAAGCATCGCTGGCTCTTCGCACAGGCGTATTAGAGATCCTTCGTCCTGCCCCGGCGGGACTCCGGACGACAAAAAAAGTTATCCACAGGCCTTCTTGACCGAAGGCCTTGTTGCGTTAAGCTGATAGTAGGTCTCCGACAACCAAATACCGAAAACAACCCACATTATTTTCTCGGCATATCTGTCGAGACCTAGTCCGCCGTAGCTTGATACGGCACCGCACCTTCACAAGGGCCCTCGCAAGAGAGGCCCTTTTCCTTTTTTTATCCTTTCTCTATAAAGACAGGAATGTTAAAATATCGATATGGTGTTCCTTTTTGCAGCGCTCATTTTTCTGCTCGGCGTCGGGGCCGGTTTCGGTATCTATCTGCTGGTCCGCCGCTACGGCGCGAAACAATTTTCGGAATCGCTCCAGACGTCGCTTTTTTTGATCAAGGTTCCCCGTTTCGGCGCGGAGGGAAAAGAGACCGGGGAAGCGAAGGATTTCAAATCGGAGATCGCGCATTTCGAGGAACTGCTCGCCGGACTTTCCGCGTTCAAGAAGCCGTTCTCCTTCGAGATCGCGGTGCCGCACGTCGGCGAAGAGATCTCGTTCTATCTCGCGGTGCCGAAGCTCATGGGCGAGGTCGCCGCAAAACAGATCCAGGGACTCTGGACCGGCGCCGTCGTGGAGCTGCAGCGCGACGATTTCAATATCTTCAATATGCACGGCGTGACGACGGGCGCCTCTCTCGCGCTCAAGGAATCCGCCGCGCTTCCGGTGCGGACCTATCTTGATCTCGGTATCGATCCATTCGAGGCGATCCTCGGATCGCTTGCGAAGATCAACGAGGTCGGCGAGGGCGTTGCGATGCAGGTCGTTCTCCGTCCTGCGCCGAAGGGGATCGCCCGGTCCATTCAGAAACAGATAGAACTTTTAAAGAAAGGAGAGTCCGCGAAAGAGGTGCTCGGCGGCGGCGGTCTGTCTTTAAAGAAAGCCGTCGAAGCGTTCAATCCGAAGAGCGAGGACGAACGAGCAAAGGAGAAAGCGGAGCGGATCGTGGACGAGGAGGCGGTGAAGGCGCTTCAGGCAAAGATCGCAAAACCGCTCTTTGAGGTGAACGTCCGGATCGTCGCTTCCGCGGGCTCGGCGTTCCAGGCGCAGGATATTCTGGATGGCGTGACGGCGGGATTCGGACAGTTCGGCAGTCCGACCAGGAACGAGTTCCGGGTGATACGACCGCGCAACGCGAAGCGCATCGTGCGCGATTTCATTTTCCGTTCTTTTGATCCGGGCGAACGCATGGTGCTTTCCGCGGAGGAGGCCGCGAGCCTGTATCACTTGCCGATCTCGAGCACGGAAACGCCGCGCGTAAAGTGGCTGAAGTCCCGCGAGGCGCCGCCGCCGGAGAATCTTCCGAAATCGGGGATCCTGCTTGGCGATGCCGTGTTCCGCGGTACGGCGAAGCCCGTCTACATGAGCGACGAGGACCGCCGCCGGCACGTATATGTCATCGGTCAGACCGGTACCGGTAAATCCACGCTCCTCGGCAATCTTGTCATGGATGATATCCGTTCCGGGAAGGGCGTCGCGCTCATTGATCCGCACGGCGATCTCGTGGAGAACGCTCTGAGCTTCGTGCCTCCCGAGCGCCGCGATGATGTGATCTACTTCAATGCCGGTGATCTGGAACGGCCCATGGGCATGAATATGCTCGATTATCGCCCGGACCGGCCGGAAGAAAAGACCTTCATCGTGAACGAGATGATCAGTATTTTCGACAAACTGTACGATCTCAAGGCGACCGGCGGTCCGATGTTCGAACAGTATATGCGGAACGCGCTGCTGCTCATGATGGAGGACATGCCGAACGAGCCTGCGACCCTTATCGAGGTGCCGCGCATTTTTTCCGATCCCGCGTATCGCATGCGGAAGCTCGCGCGCATCAACAATCCGGTGGTTACGGATTTCTGGGAGAAGGAAGCGGTCAAGGCCGGCGGCGAGGCGTCGCTTGCCAATATGACACCCTATATCACCTCAAAGTTCACGAGCTTTATTTCGAACGATTACGTCCGTCCCATCGTCGGCCAGCCGAAATCCGCGTTCAATTTCCGCGAGGCAATGGATTCGGGAAAGATCCTCCTGGTGAACCTTGCGAAGGGGCGTATCGGCGATCTGAATGCGCAATTGCTCGGTCTCATCATCACCGGGAAGCTCCTGATGGCGGCGCTCGCGCGCGGCGATATGCCGGAGGGCGAACGCCGCGACTTCTTCCTGTACATCGACGAATTCCAGAACTTCGCGACCGACTCCATTTCCACGATCCTTTCGGAAGCGCGCAAATATCGCCTGAATCTCGTGCTGGCGCACCAGTTCATCGCGCAATTGAACGAAAAGATACGGGATTCGGTGTTCGGCAACGTGGGATCGATGCTCGCGTTCCGCGTGGGACCGCAGGATGCGGAATTCCTGGAGAAGCAGTTCGAACCCGTGTTCGGGCGGAACGATCTTATCAATATCGACAACCTGAGAGCCCATACCCGGCTTCTGATCGGCGGTCAAACGTCGCGCGCATTCGTTATGCGGATCGGCACCGCGTCATGGCACGGTGGGGATAAGGAGGCCGCGGAAGCGGTGCGCGAACTTTCGCGTACGCGGTACGGCGCGGACCGGCACGAGGTCGAGGCGGAGATCCATCGGAGGCTGCGCGAATGATATTACGACGAACATGATGCATTATCTGAGCAAAGAAGATCCCCGGGTGCTTCGCGGCAGAACGGCTTTACTGCGCCTGGACTTCAATACGGAGGACGACTGGCGGATGCGGGCGGTTTTGCCGACCATTAAGTTTTTATTAAAAAATAATTGCAAAGTAGTGATCATGAGCCATCGCGGCCGGCCCACGCCGGTCGTTTCTCCCGCCTCGGGATCTGTTGCGCCGAGCGCATTCCGTCCGATGAGCGCCGACCGCAAACTCAGCCTCAAGAAGGATGCGGCCGCGCTTTCCCGTTTCCTGAGGAGGCCGGTCAGATTCATTCCCGATTTCGATTTCGAAAAGATCCGTGCGATGATCGATCGCGTTCCGGCGCGGTCGGTTTTCCTTTTGGAGAATCTTCGTTTTATGATCGGCGAAGAACAGAACGACGATCGGCTTGCCTGGCGCCTCGCCGGCCTCGGCGATTTCTATGTAAATGATGCTTTTGCCGTGTCGCATCGCGCCAATGCTTCTGTTGCCGCAATAACCTCCCATCTTCCAAGCTATGCCGGTCTGGAATTGGAAGCGGAGATAGAAAATCTTTCCCGGGTCATCTCTCATCCGCGGCATCCGCTTGTTCTCGTGGTCGGCGGAGCGAAGATCTCCGACAAGCTCGGCGTGCTGACGTATTTCCGCAGCAAGGCGGATCGTTTTCTGCTTGGCGGCGGTCCTGCCAATACGGTGCTCGCGGAACGGGGGATGGACGTGAAGCAATCGCTCTGCGACCGGTCGGGCGACCGTCTTGCGATCCGGAACATCGCCCGGTATCCGAATGTCATGGCTCCGGTCGATGAGGCCTGGAAAAAGAATGCCATCGTGGATATCGGCCCGCGAACGGCAGCGCAGTTCGCGGAAAAGATCAGAGCGGCGCGCACCATTGTCTGGAGCGGACCGCTCGGCTTGATCGATG
>DAIBYH010000030.1 GCA_027424065.1 Candidatus Parcubacteria bacterium
TGGAAAGCGTCCTGCACGAAGTAGGGCGATTTTTTTGCCTCGATGACCGCGGAAGAGATTCCTTTTCGCAGGGCGATATCGCAGAGATATTCTATTTCAAGCTTCACTTCGGGAGGCGCATTCTTTGCATAGTCCGGCAGAGGGTCCCCCGCATCCTCGGGAGCGGCCGCCGGCGCCGGAACCGGTGCGGCCTGCTGGTGCATGACCGGGAATGACCGGATCGCTTCTTTTACCAGCTCCCGCTCGGTCCTAGTCTCTCCGGCGGGACGTTCACGTCCGGCACGGATCTGTTCCGCAAGCCTTTTCATGTCGGATTCGAGTGCTGCGTATTCGAACGATGATTCTTCTGGCATGAATATGGTAAAATAAAAAAAATTATAATCGACACCATGAACCGCAGCACGAAGATCTGGCTGGTTCTCGCGGGCATTGTTCTCTTTGCCTCGTTCCTCAGATTATACCATATCACCACCACGCCGGCGGGACTCTATCCCGATGAGGCGATGAACGGCAATAATGCCCTTGAAGTGGCCCAAACCGGACATTTTAAGGTCTTCTACCCGGAAGATAACGGACGGGAAGGCCTCTACGTGGACACTCTCGCCTTCTTTATCAAGGTGTTCGGCAATCAGCCCTGGGTCGTGCGCCTGCCGGCCGCCATTACGGGCATTCTGACGGTGGCAGTGATCTATTTCCTCGGGGCCGAACTCCTCGGCGAGGAAGCCGGCCTTCTTGCTGCATTTCTCCTTGCTGCCTGTTTCTGGCACATCGATCTATCGCGCATCGGATTCCGTGCCATCATGGCGCCATTCTTCCTCATCTCTGCGCTCTATTTTGCCCTTAAATCCTTTCGCTCAGAAAAAGAACCTCGGGCATGGATCTATGCCATCCTTGGCGGCGTTTTCTTCGGTGCGGGGTTCTATACCTATATCGCCTACCGGATCATGCCGCTCCTCTTCCTGGTCTTTATTCCATTCTTCAGAAAACATGCTCATTTCTGGCGCCGGGCCGCTGTTTTCACGATCGTGACCATCATGATCGCCCTGCCCATCGGAATCTACTTCCTCCAGCACGCCGGGAGCTTTTTCGGCAGAACATCCGAGATCTCGGTCACAAGCACGGGTAACCCGATCGGCGCCTTTTCGTTGAATGCCATGAAAACCCTCGGGATGTTCAATTTCAGGGGAGATGGCAATTGGCGCCAGAATATCGCCGGCGCGCCGGAATTGTTCTTTCCGGTCGGTATCCTCTTTCTGTTCGGCATCGCGCTTGCCGCCATCAGCCTGTTCCGAAGCGCCCGAAGGCGGTCCCCTGACAACCCTGAACCCTGGTATCCCGCATTCAGTTTAACGCTCATCGTTGCCTGGTTTGCCATCGGACTCGTTCCTGCAGCCGCCTCGAATGAAGGCATCCCGCATGCCCTACGATCCATCCTCATGCTCCCGCCGGCGATCTTCTTTGCGGCCATCGGCGGCATCTGGGCCTATCGGGCCCTCCGCAATGGCGGCTTTAAAAAGACCTCGGTGGCGCTCGGCATCCTTTTTGTCGTTATCGTAGGCGTGAATGGCTATACGAGCTACTTCGTCACCTGGGCAAAGAATCCGAATGTGCCAGGGGCGTTCAATGAAAATTACGTGCAGATCGGCGAAGCGATCAATACTCTTCCTGCCAGCACGCCGAAATACGTTATCGTGAATGCGGGCGGAGTCCTTGCACGCGGCATTCCGGTACCTGCAGAGACCGTAATATTCATCACTGATTCCTTCACGACCTCGACCCGCCTCGCAAAGAACATCACCTACCTTCTTCCCGATCAGACAGATCTCATTCCTCCGGGAACGCCGACCAATACGATCTTCTCCGTTAACTGATCTTCCAACTCCAAGCGGGACACAAAAAACCCCGCCGGAGCGGGGTTAGATCTTCACGATCTCTACTTCGGTAAAGGGCTGCCGATGACCCTTCTTTTTCTTATAGCGGACCTTCGCGTGATAGCGGAACACCAGCTTGGTGTCTTCCTTATCCTGGCGCAGCACCTTCGCTTCCACTTTTGCGCCGGAAACGTGCGGCATTCCCACCGTCACGGAATCACCCTTTGCAACCAGGAGGACCTTGTCGAACGCCACCGTGGCGCCGGCATCCACCGGAAGTTTTTCTACCTTCAACTTCTGTCCAGCGGCAACTTTGTACTGCTTTCCGCCGGTCTGAATAATGGCAAAATCTTGGGACATAGAAAGAGGCATTTAGTTTACAGAGATTATAGCGGTAAAAGCGATAAAAAGCAAGACGGCGAAAACGAGCGTCAGAACGACCGTCAATCTTCCGAAAAAAGCGAGGCCGCGCTCTTCAAGTGCGAATGCGAGCAGGCCATTCAGGATGACGGCCAAAACGCCGGTTATAGCCGCAAAATAAATGCTCCCCAACCCTCCCGACGCGGTGATCCCCTGCAGATCGTTGAAGTGGACGATGATCGGACCCCTGCCGGAAAGCGCCGTGATCGCCCAGATCCCGCCCGTTGCGACCAATGCCGCCGCAATGGCGAGCAGGCCGCTCGTGATCCGATGTTCTTTCAGCGTCCTTATCATCGCCGTTTTCCCTTCAGTGTTTTTGCAACCTCGTCGGGATCGGCGACGTTCACATAAATGCCCGTGGAGAATTCCAGGCCGCCGAGGTAGGACAGATTCGGCAGAACCTCCGCATGCCAGTGGTGATACGCATATCCCTTTCCGCCAAGCGGAGCATTGTGGATGAAGAAGTTCAGGTCGGGATCATGAGCATACTTCCGCAGGCGGCGCAGGACCGATTGCATCAGCGCAGCGACGTCCGCGACAACCTTTTTCGGTTCATCCTCGAAACGGGAGCTGTGACGCTTCGGCATGACCGTCACCTCAAAGGGCCGCCGTGATGCGTAGGGCGCGAATGCGATGGCGCTCTCGTTCTCCTCGATGACCCTCGTCCGATGCCGCATTTCTTCCTTGATCAAGGAGCAGCGGATGCAACGGCGATGCTTTTTGAAATACCGTTCCGCGGAGTCGAGCGATCGCGCAATGTGCGGCGGAATGAACGGTACCGCCATCAGCTGATAGTGGGGATGCCAGAGCGAAGAACCGACCGACGGGCCATAGTTCAGGAAGGCAACCGCGTAAGCATTGTTGCCGTCGTTCGCGACACGGTACCGGCCCTGGATCACCTCCAATACGCGCGCGGCGAGCGATGGCGCAAGATCGGCAAAAGAGCGATCGTGGTCCCGCGTGACAATGAGCTCGTGCGTACCGACGCCGGTCTTTCCGGAATAGATCCCCTGCCGCAGATCCACGGCGTGCGTTTCACCATGCACCAGTGCGGGATATTTGTTCGGAATGACGGCGATCTGCCAGCGTGAAAGGTCCGGCCACGCCTCGAAGATAATGTTGTTCCCGGAATCAGGCAGATCCTCAAAGGGGCATCCCTTCTTCGGTGATGGCCGGCGCGGCCCGACCGCGCGCCGTTCGAGCGTCTGCGGACGCCGCGAACGTCCCGGGGAAAGAATGATCCATTCCCCGGAAACGGGATCTTTGCGCAATTCCGGCATCAGCTGGTCCTTATTTTTTTTCATGATGATCGATCCATTATACCACGCCTCACCGCCCGGCCTTCGGGGCGGCGTCACTTCATGCGATTATCGTAATACCAGTTGAGGATCCGTCCCGCGACCGGAACGGCATTGAGGCTTCCCTGCTTGGAATTCTCGATCAGGATCAGAAGCGCGATCTGAGGGTCGTTACAGGGCGCATAACCGACGAACAAAGCGTTCTCTTCGGCATTGTTCTTGACCTGCGCCGATCCCGTCTTCGCGCAGATGGGGACCGGAAGATCATGGAGCGTATACGAGGTTCCACGGGGATAGGAAACGCCGTCCTGCATGCCGATCTGCACCTGCTGGATCTCCGGAAGATATCGCGTCAGATCCTCCGTCACGAGCGGCGTACTGCTTGCATTCAGGAAGGGGCGATAAACGTCGCCTCCGTTCGCAAGGGCGCTCACATAATCGATCAACTGGATCGGCGTAACAAGAAGCGATCCTTGGCCGATGGAAACGTTATAGGTGTCGCCAAGAAGCCACGGCCGGCCGGTCTGTTGCTCTTTCCAGGCGGCCGTCGGAAGGAATCCGACGCCCTCGTTCGGCAGGTCGCTACCGATCGGTTTTCCAAATCCGAAATTCTGCCACCACGTATGCAGTTTATTGATGCCGAGACCGTCAAGGCCGTAATCGAGCGGATTATTGAGGAGCGGCGTCGTTGTTGCCGGTGATCCGCCGCCGACAATGTAAAAATAGACGTCGGATGACTGCGCGAGCGCATGCGCCAGGTCCACGTATCCCTGGTCCTGCCAGTCGAGATATTTCGTCGGATGGGTCGGATCGTAAGGATTCGGCACCATGAGGTAGCCGGGCGAATAGATCTCGCGGGTCGGACTGATGACGCCCTCCGCGAGTCCGGCGACGGCATCCACCATTTTGATCGTGGATCCCGGGCTGTAGTAGCCGCTCACCGCACGATTGAAGAGCGGACGATCGGGCGACGTGAGAAGCTGGGTTATGGCCGCTCCCTGCCCGGGTTCGGAGAAAACATTGTTGTCGTAGCTTGGAAGATCCACGAGTGAAAGAATGGCGCCCGTCCGCGGGTCCATGGCGATCGCGAGGCCGACCGTGCGCCCCAGTGATGCCAATTGCGCGGAAAGCGCCTGATAAACATAGGTCTGAAGGCCGCCGTCGATCGTGAGATGAAGCGGCGCGCCGATCTGGGGTGCGGACTGCTGCCGTTCGCCAAGGACCTTGCCCTGGGCGTCAGTGTAGGTGATGTTGATACCCGGCGCTCCGCGAAGTTCGGTGTCGTAATATTTCTCAAGGCCGGCCTTGCCGATCATGCTCTGATAACGGAGGCTCGGATCCGCGGCGAGGTCGGCGGCGGTCACCCGCCCGGTATATCCCACGATCGACGAGAAAACGGGACCATTCGGATACACCCTCACGAAATCATTCTTCAGCTGGATCTCTTTGGAATTCAATGCCTGCAGTCCCACGACCGCGGCCTGGTTGATGTTGCTTGCCAGCACGACCGGAGAAGCAAAATCGTTCTTCTGCGCATTGCCGATCATGGCCCAGACCGTATCGGAAGAAACGCCGAGAATATTCTGTATCTCCGCGAGCGTGCCGGGTTGCTGGTCTTTATTCTCAAGGAATGCCTGGACGTTCAGATCGGCGCTGAATGACGGCTCATTGTCCGCGAGAATATCCCCTTCTTTGTCGTAGATAATGCCTCGCGGCGCCGGTGTCTCGTTCTCCTGAGCGACATTCCACTGGGCGCGGGCCACGTAATAAGAATGATCGAGGTTCAAAAAAACGATCCTGCCCGCCACAAGAAGGATCGCGACAGCGACCGCGATCGCGGAAAAGCGCATCGGACGCCCGTCAATGGGAACTTCGGCAACATCAAGATCGCGCTCCCAATCGTCGCTCAGCGTCTCTTCAAAGGCGATATCATGCTTTCTTTTCATGGATGAGGAACGGCGCTACTTCCCTGCTGCCGTCCGAAACGTGGAATTAAGCCAGAGAACGGCATTGTTCGCAATGCCAAGCGTCCAGCCGACCAAACCGAACACGAAATTGAAAACGATCATGATATGAAAATGCGCGATACCGTATATCCAGGCGTCGATCGGAATGAGCAGATTCCGCACGAAAGCGGCCGCTCCTGCGAAGGGTCCCGAAAGGTTTGCGGGAAGGGTCGGCGGATAGGACATTTGCGATCCCTGGGCCATGATCGAATTGAACCATTGCTCGATCGCCGTCACGGCCTGCATGATCCAGGAAGGCGCCGCAGGAAGGGATGACGTGCTGCTCATAAGCTGCTGGGCCTGACCCAGATATCCTGCCACGGTACCCGTCGTGATCGCAGGACCGGCGCCCGTCGTACCGAGGGAATATGCCCCCGCGGTTCCGGAAAAAAGGAAAAGGCCGGAGACAGAGACCGCGACACCAAGAGCGATCGCCCGCAACGGAAAGATCGCAAAATAGGTCCTCATGGCCTCATACTACCACAAAAACGGCCTTCCGGCTATGCGAGACCCGAGGCCGCCGCAACGGCGAGATCGATGCGGCGAAGCGATTCTTCCTTACCGAGAACGCCCATAATGTCCACCGGATCCGGCGACGTCGCCTGTCCGGAAAGGGCGACGCGGAGCGGCCAGAGGACCTCGCCGCGCGAAGCAGGATCGACGACCCCGCCAATTGCGGCAGAAAGAGCTTCTCTCTTGAAATCGGCGTCGGGAACGGTCGCAATTGCAGCGCGTGCGCGTGCGAGCGCGGGAGCGACGGTCGCGGGAGCCGCTTTTTTCCAAACGAGAAGCGATGGTTCGTACGGCGGAAGTTCAAAAAAGAATCTTGCCGAAACAGGAACGTCGGAAAGTTTTTCGGCGCGCGAACGGA
>DAIBYH010000031.1 GCA_027424065.1 Candidatus Parcubacteria bacterium
ATACCGCGATCCAAAGCATCCGGCTTCAACAGAACCAGTGATCTTTCCATGTTATTTTTATGATTTTTTAATTTTCTTTATTATTTCCAATCCTAGCTCATCAAGCTGTTTCCTGTCCACTTCCGCCGGGGATCCCATCATGGGATCGCGGCCGTCGCCCGTCTTCGGAAACGCGATAACCTCGCGGATGTTCGGCTCGCCGGCGAGCAGCATGATAAAACGATCGAGCCCCCAAGCAATGCCGCCGTGCGGCGGCGCACCGCTCCCAAGCGCTTCGATCATATGCCCGAAATTCGCTTGCACGCGCTCATCGCTGAACCCCATGATCCGGAACACGGCTTTCAGGGCCTCCGGCTGGTGATTGCGGATGCTGCCGCCGCCGACCTCGAATCCGTTCAATGCGACATCGTACTGCGTCGTGAGAATATCCGAAACATTCTTTCCTGCCATGAGGTCATCCATGAACTCCGGCTTCGGCGCAGAAAAAGGATTGTGCGTAAAGGTCCACCCCCCGTCGTCCGATTTCTCGAAAAACGGAAAATCCACGACCCAGCAGAACGCAAGCAGGTTGGGATCATTCTTGTCGTTTCGAATATCGGGGCGATCCGTCCCATAGCGCTCCATGGCCTCGCGGTAGGTGATCCGCGGGAACGGGATCTCCTGGATCTTCTTCTCCGGCGCAATGGCCTGCACGAGCGCAATAAGCATCTCCTCGTTCACACGCATGACGTCCTCCTGGTCCACGAAGCTCATCTCGAGGTCCATCTGCGTGAATTCCGGCTGCCGGTCGCCGCGCGTATCTTCGTCACGGAAACATCGTGCGATCTGGAAATATTTCTCAATGCCGCCCACCATCAGGAGCTGCTTATACTGCTGGGGCGACTGCGGCAAGGCATAGAAGTTTCCCTGCGCGATACGCGACGGCACAAGGTAGTCGCGCGCGCCCTCCGGCGTGGACCGCGTCAGATCCGGCGTTTCCACTTCCAGGAATCCGCGCTCAGCCAGAAAATCGCGGATAAACTTCGTAACTCTTCCCCGAAGCACGAGATTGTTCTTCAGGCGCTCGCGGCGAAGGTCGACGTACCGGTAGGCAAGTCTCGTCTCTTCGTTTATGTCGTAGCCGTCCGTATCCACGGGAAACGGGATCTGGGATACCGTGTTCAAAATTTCCAGCTTCGATGCGGAAACCTCGTAGCGGCCGGTCGCGATCTTCTCGTTCACCATGCGTTCCGGTCTCGCCTTCACCGTGCCCGTCACATGGACCACGTACTCAAGGCGGAGATCCGGCGCGCCGGCGACCTCCGGACCGAACACCACCTGGCACAGGCCGCTCCGGTCCCGCAGATCGATGAAGACCAGCTTGCCATGGTCGCGGCGGGCATGGACCCAGCCATAAAGCTCCACCTCTTTTTCTTCATTCTTCACGATATCCGCAATGTTCGTTCGTTGCATATTTTTATTTTTATAATTAAAAACGCCCCTGAACCGCTGTTTCATACGGTTCGTAAGGGCGATGCAATATGCTCGCGGTGCCACCTTACTTCGTTCCGCCTCCGTCCGAAGAACGGAACCTCAATGGGAATTTTTACGGATTGGTCCTCCGGAGGATTTTACTTGTCCCGAGCTTGCCGAAGGGCTTGCGCCCTTATCATCCCGGGACTTTCCTTCCTCGGCTCGGCCGTCGTCAGCGGCGTCACAGCCTTTCCCGTTCATAGTACCACCCTCGCCGCCGCACCGCAAGAATGCGGCCCTTCATCAAAGAGAACCGCTGTGGTATGATTCGGATATGTTGACCTTCGAACAAATGATGCTCAGATTCATCGCCGCGCTCATCCTCGGCGCGATCCTCGGTATTGAACGGGAACTGGTCGGAAAGGGCGAAGCAGGGGTCCGAACGGAAATGCTTGTCGCCGGCGGCGCCGCCATGTTCGCCATGATCGGCATTACGCTCCCCTACATCGTATCGGCAGGAACCGGCAATCTGACCGACGTCATTGCGCGCAACAGCGGATTTCTGACGGTCATTGCAAATGTCGTCGTCGGCATCGGATTTCTTGGGGCCGGCATCATCGTGAAAAGCGGCGAACGCCCCCGGGGACTTACGACCGCCGCGCTTGTCTGGGCGACTGCCGCGCTCGGCGTTCTCATCGGCATCGGTCTGATCCCGTTCGCCATGACGGCCGCGGTCCTTATCGCTCTCTTGCTTTACCTTCTCAGAAAGACGAATATTCAAAAAGAGCCCGAGATCGACCAGGAATCGATCTGACGAAACCTTCCGAGAGATCCGGAATGTCGGCCGCCTGCTGCGGCGGCGACACACCTACACCATGTTCAACTTTCTTAAAAAAACATTTCAAAAGAGGTCCCTTGCCCCGCTCCTTGAACAGGTCCAGGCTATCGGCGCGCTGGAGGCGGAACTCCAGGGAAAGAGCAGCGAGGAACTCCTCGCAAAAAGCACCGAACTGAGGACGCGCCTCAAGGACGGCGCAACGCTCGATGATATTCTGGCCGAAGCATTCGCGCTCGTCCGGGAAACCGCCCGGCGCACCCTGGGACAGCGCCCCTACGACGTCCAGCTCATCGGCGGCATCGTCATCCACCAGGGCGCCATTGCGGAAATGATGACCGGCGAAGGAAAAACGCTCGCCGCCGTGGCGCCGGCCTACCTGAATGCACTCGCCGGAAACGGCGTGCACGTGGTCACCGTGAACGAATATCTGGCGCGCCGCGACGCCGTCTGGATGGGACAGATCTACCACGCTCTCGGCCTCTCAGTCGCCTGTCTCACGCCAAGCGGCGCGTTCCTCTATGATCCGCTCTATAAGGCGCCCGAAGAGGGCAGCGGTCCCGAAGCACAGAACCCCGAATCCTCCGCGCTCCTTGACCGCGAACGCGACACGACCGGCAGCTTCCTTGTCCAGCAGGAGTTCCTCCGTCCCGTGTCCCGCCGCGATGCCTATCTCGCAGACATCACCTACGGCACCAATAACGAGTTCGGCTTCGATTATCTGCGCGACAATCTCACCTATCGCATCGAGGACCAGACGCAGCGCGAGCGCGCATTCGCCATCATCGACGAGGTTGACAGCATTCTGATCGATGAAGCACGCACGCCCCTCATCATTGCCGCCCCGGACAGCGCGGCAAGCGATTTCTACCGTACCTTCGCGCGGGTCGCCGCAAATCTCGTCAAAGAGGACGACTACACCATCGACGAAAAGAAGAAAACGGTCTCCATCACCGATGCCGGCATCGAAAAGGCCGAGCGGATGGTCGGCGTCAAGAATATCTACGCACCGGAGAACATTCGCCTTGTCCATTATCTGGAAGAAAGCCTCAAGGCGCATGCCCTCTTCTTCCGGGACCGCGATTATGTCGTGAAAGACGGCGAAGTCGTGATCGTGGACGAATTCACAGGACGTCTTCTTCGCGGACGGCGCTATCAGGAAGGGCTCCATCAGGCCATCGAAGCGAAGGAGGGAGTCGCCATCAAGGAGGAATCCCGCACGTATGCCAAGATATCGCTCCAGAACTATTTCCGCCTCTACCAGAAGATCTCCGGCATGACCGGTACCGCGCAGACCTCCGCCGAAGAATTTCACAAGGTCTACCATCTGGAGGTGGTGAGCATTCCCCCGAACCGCGGCCTGGCGCGCCTGGACCTGAACGACGTCATTTATAAGAACACAAGCGCGAAGATCGCTGCCATCGTCCGCGAAGTAAAAGAGCGCTCCGCGAAGGGCCAGCCGGTCCTCCTCGGCACGACCTCCATCGCCAAGAACGAGATGCTCTCCGAGGCGCTCAGGAGCGCCGGCGTTCGCCACGAAGTTTTGAATGCGAAGAATAATGAACGGGAAGGTTCCATCATTGCGCAGGCCGGAAAGCCGGGCGCTGTCACTGTCGCAACGAACATGGCAGGGCGCGGCGTGGACATCCTCCTCGGCGGCAATCCCGCCACGGACGCGGATACCAAACGGGTCCGCGAAGCGGGCGGCCTCCACGTGATCGGCACCGAGCGGCACGAAGCGCGGCGCATTGACAACCAGCTTCGCGGCCGCGCCGGCCGCCAAGGCGACCCCGGCTCATCGCAATTCTTCCTTTCGCCGGAGGACGACCTCCTCCGCATCTTCGGCGGCGACCGCCTGAAGAGCCTTATGGATCGGTTTGACGTTCCCGAAGACGAACCGATCCAGTTCTCATTCGTCACGCGCGCCGTTGCCCAGGCGCAGGAGAAGGTGGAAGGAGCGAACTTCGATTTCCGGAAACATCTTCTGGATTACGACGACGTCCTCAATAAACAGCGCAGCGCGGTCTATGACCGGCGCCAAAATATTCTCGGCATGCTCGCCAAAGAAGATATCGCTGCCGCCATAGAGAGCGCAGCTCTCTCCCATTTTGATGCCATGGTCGCCGCCGGAGCGAGCGACGAAGAGATCAAGAAGGCGATGATCGAGGCCGGCCTCGGAGAAGACGCCGCCGCGGAGGATCGGCGCGAACTTATCATCCGGGCAGCCGCGAAGGGCGCCGAGCATCCTCTCGCCCGCCACCAGCTCCTCAGCATCCTTGATATGCTCTGGATGAACAATCTGGACGATCTTGAAGCGCTGTCGCAATCTGTCGGCCTTCGCGCCTACGGACAGCACGACCCGCTCGTGGAATACCGACAGGAAGCCCATCGCCTTTTCAGGAGCTTCTGGGCGAACTATAACGGCTGGATCTTCAATAATATCTTTAAACTCTCCGCGACGACGGGATCCGCCCCTCAGGCCGCGACGATCTCGGCTGCGCCCGCCGCAGCGGCATCGACGCCCGAATTCCAGAATGTCGGCCGCAACGATCCCTGTCCCTGCGGCGCAAAGAACACGGATGGCACGCCGAAGAAATATAAGAACTGCGGCCTCAAGAACACCGAAGAACACCGGCGGAACATGGCGCTCCGCGCGCGGCCTCATCACGAAGTGACCGGCGGATAGCTATTCCTTCTCCCCTTCTTCCTGGCGCCAAGCGGAGTCCTGCTCCGCTTTTTTTTCGCGGGCGGCGCGGCGCGCATCTTCCCGCCTCAGGTCTTCCTTCTCCTGTTCGCACAGTTTCTCGCAATACACGCAAGCATGCTTCCAGGCGCAGGGATTTTCATGCCCCTGCGGACAATATAAAAATTCCTTTTGGGGCGGAATGTTCCGTTCGAATCGTCCAAACATACCTCCATCATACCTGCTCCTCTTCCGATATTCCAGCGATCAAAAAGGTCTGCGTCAGAGAACGAAATTCACGTAATTGCGCGTTATCGCTCCAAAGTAACCGCTCGCCGGTATGATGCCGACACGCTGCTGGAATTCCACCACTGCGTCCCGGGTCAGCCGCCCGAAATACCCCGTCGGACCGGCTGCCGCGAGCGCGGCCGCGGCCGGGCCGGCATTTTCAAAGATCAGGAACTGCTGAAGATAGCCGACATCGGACCCTATGGCAGAGAGACCAAAATTACGCACAAACGGATCCGTTGAAGACGTCATATGCTGCATCAATCCCGCGAAATGGAGCGTAGAGGATGGCAGCGGGATGCCCTGCCCGGAAACCTGCGAAATAATGTTCTTCAGGATCAGGACGCGCTGCGCAACGATCTCTGCCGAAGTCGGTATCGGCGCGCCGGCAGTGCCGCTCCCCGGCACCGGCGCGAACGGTGAAATGCGCCCGACGAAAGACCTGTCACCGCCCGAAGAGACCACGCCGACCGCCGTTGTGCCCCCATTTACGGGCGTTGAGGTCGGCGCCGCGAGGGTAAGTGCCACGGCGTCGCTGCTCGTCGCGGAAACATTCCCAACGGCGTCGAATGCGGTGAGATTATAGATATAGAGGGCACTCGGGAGCAGACCAACATCCTGGTATGAAGTGCTCGCCGTTGTCGCAAGGAAGTTGCCGTCGCGGAAAATGCGATAGCCGGCAACGCCGTTCGCATCCGTGCTGGTCGCCCACGAAAGATCGATCTCGCTTGACGAGACACCGACGGCCGTGATGCCTGTCGGTACGGACGGCGGAACATCATCCACGGTCACGGTACGGCTTTCGGAGTATGTTCCGTGCACGTTCGTGGCGTTCAGGGTATATACCGTGGTCGTCGTCGGATGGACATCGAGCGATCCGGTGAAGGTCGTGGTCGTGATGCCCAAGGGGTCAAGGGTGAGCGAGGTGGCGCCGGTCACGCTCCAGCTCAAGGTGGAGGTGCCGGCGACGGCCACGACATCAGGCGTTGCCGTGAAGGAAGCGATCGTGGGGGTGATGCCGCTCTGGGTCGTGCCGGAGGCGATGGTGGACGAGGGCGAGAGGTTGCCCACGCTGTCCACGGCGGCAGCGTACCAGTAATAGAGGGTGGAGGTCGCAAGACCGGTGTCATGGTAGGAGAGGCCGGTGGTCGTGCCGATGCGGGGCATCGCGGAGAG
>DAIBYH010000032.1 GCA_027424065.1 Candidatus Parcubacteria bacterium
GGAGTAGTAGGAATCGAACCCACATTAGCGGTTTTGGAGACCGCCGTCCTACCATTGAACGATACTCCCTTTTATCAAAACCATTCTAACCGAAATCCGGTAAAAAAACACCCCGCGGGCGAAGCGGGGCGTTCTTCGAAGTTTCGCTACTTGCCGGTGATCCTCGCTTCCTTGTGAGGGGTTTGCGCGCGGCACCACGAGCAGAATTTCTTGAGCTCGATCTTCCGCTCAACCTGCTTCTTGTTCTTGTGCGTATAATAATTCCGCCGTTTGCAGACGGAGCAGCGCATCGTAATGAGGGTATCCGAACGCTTAAGCTTTGCCATGGGGAATATGATAGCGCATTCCTGCCAAAAAGGCAAATTACCTCATAGTGAAGGTCGCGTGCACCAGGTAGGTGATCAGCTTGTCGATGGACGTCGTATCGTAGGCCCCGTAATCGGAGACCTGGGTGGAGTTGACCGGCGTGATCTGGGTCACGCCGACGCTCGAGGAGCGAAGGTTGCCGACGGCGGCGCCGACGCCCTCCGTGATCGCCTGTGCCCGACTTTTCGCGTCGGCAAGCGCCTCACCAAGCATCTGTTCACGGATCGCATCAAGGGTTGAGTTCTGGATATAATACTCCGGATCCTGGCTTGAGAAAACGATCCCTTTCCCTACGAGGTACTGCGAGGCCGCCTGTGCGAGCGCAGTGATGCCGTCGACATTATGGGATTCCACAAGAATATCCTGCGAGAGGTCATAGCCGGACAGGCTTCCCGACATACCGCCATAGAACTTTCCCGTATAGGACCCGTTCGGGGTCTGATACATCGGATTCACGGTAAGCGGACTGATCGTGATGTCCGACGTTGCGACGCCGTTCTGCGCAAAATACGCAAGAACCTCGTTCAGGTCGCCCTGCATGGCCACGGAACCCGCTTTCAGATCGTCCGTCGTCGGTCCGGTATTCTCGGAGATGGTGCTCCGCCATTTTACATCGTCGGATTTCAGCTCCTTCGTCGCAACGCCCGTCACCGTGATGACGGAATTGTTATAGGTCTTCACGTAATAGATGACGTAGCTCACGATGATCGCCGTGACGACCAAGCTTGCACCGAGGATCACCCCGAACCAGACCAATCCCCGCTTTCCATCGTTCATGTTTTCATTATAGCACAAAGGCCTCAATGTCCACCGGATCCGCCGGCGCCTGTTTGACAGCCGTAGCACTCGGAATCATAGTAAAGACAGCGAGGTGGCAGCATGAAACGTTCACTTTGGTTCATTGTCCTTGTCGTCGTCCTGTCCGCACCCGAGGCACTGGCCGCCGGACCGTCCCGCGTCATCATCCGCGATGCCGTGACCGGCATGATCCAAAAAAGCCAATGGATGGAAATGTCCGAGGCGGTCAGAATCAGTATGAATCTGCTCACCGACCGCACCATCCAGGACTGCTGGATCGAAGAGAAGCGGAGATTGTTCTTCTTTATTCCCCTCCCTTCCCATCGCATCACTGTTTTTCGAACCCGCACCGTGCACGCGCCGATGGCGCGAAAAAAGGAGTCCTCCCGGACTCCTTTTTCCTATACGCATCAACGCCAAAATCAACCCTCAATGACGCCGCGGATCCTGCGGATGCCCGCCGAACTCGCTTCTTCTTTTGCGATCCTGAACGTACCGATCTCACCGGTATGCGCAACATGCGGGCCGCCGCAGAACTCTATGGAAAATGCCTCGGAGAACTTCGGATCGGCCGGCGTCGCATCCTTCGGTCCGATGGAGTACACCGAAACGCGATCGGGATACTTCTGCCCGAACTCGTGCTCAGCACCGAGGCGCTCCGCATCCTCGCGGGCGAGTTCGCTCCGGATGACCGGGAGGTCCTCTGCGATCTTCTCGTTCACGATCCGCTCCGCCTCCTTTTTCTGCTCGTCCGTCATCTTGCCGTCGTAGGAAAAATCCATACGCAGGCGCTCGCTCGTGATATTGCTCCCCCGCTGCTTCACCTGCGGTCCGAGCACGGTCTGGAGCGCTTTCAACAAAAGGTGATGCGCCGTATGCAACCGCGTCGTCTTCTCCGAATGGTCAGCGAGGCCGCCCTTAAAGACGCCCGCCGATGCGGTCCGGGAAAGCTCCTGGTGCTTTTTCATTTCCTCGCGGAACGCCGCTTCATCAACCGCGATATTCCGCTCTTTGGCCAGTTCAAACGTCAATTCATAAGGAAACCCGTAGGTTGAAAAAAGCAGGAAAACATCCGAACCGGAAATCGTTCCGCCTTCCGATGTTTTTTCAAATTCCCGCAGGCCATCCCGCAGCGTCTTTCTGAACTTCGTTTCTTCTTTATCTATCTCTTGCCTGATCATATCCCGCGCGGCGTAGGTCTCGGGATATTCTTCCTGATACTGCCCGAGCGCCGGTTCGACCAGCGTCGAAAGCGGAGCGTTCTGAACACCGAGTTTGTCGGCGTAACGGATGGCGCGGCGAAGCAGGCGCCGCACGAAATAACCGCGTTCCGTATTGGATGGCAGGACGCCGTCGCCGATCAGGAATGATGCCGCCTTCACATGGTCGGCGACGATGCGGAACGCGGCGGCATCCGGCGACGCGCTCTCATACTTCTTGCCGGACATCTGTTCCAGTGCCGCAACGATCGGCTGATGGCATACGGCGATGATATCGGGAACATGGGAAACCGCCATCGCAATGCGCTCCAGGCCGCCGCCGAAATCAACATTCTGTTTCGGGAGCGATCCGAACGAACCATCGGGCTTTTTCACGTACTGCATGAACACGCTGTTGCCGATCTCAAGGAACCGCCCGCAATCGCAGTTCGGATGGCATTCTTTACCGAACTTCGGGTCGTGAGGAGTTCCGAAGTCGTAGAACATCTCTGAATCCGGCCCGCCCGGCTCGCCGGCCGGCATGTTTTCGGGAACGCCCGCGCGGCTCCACCAATTTTTCCTGGCGTCATAATAAAAGATCCGCTCGTTCTGCTTCATGCCGCGCTCGTAGCCGGCCGCCTCCGAACCGATGAGCGCCACCTCGGCCTCAATGCCTTTCTTCTCGAAAAGGTCCTTCCATATTTCCGCCGATTC
Organism: Candidatus Parcubacteria bacterium; assembly: GCA_027424065.1. GTDB lineage: Bacteria > Patescibacteriota > Minisyncoccia > UBA6257 > 2-01-FULL-56-20 > CAJAQL01. The sequence continues at coordinate 3,078 of DAIBYH010000032.1, forward strand.
CGTATCGCGCGGAAGATCGTTCTTTTCGTCGCCGATGAACGCCGTCACATAAAGATTGCGGGGGTCCAGGCCGACGCCGTCCGTCAGGAACTCGAACACCCAGGGCAATTGTTCTTTTTTGAAATAATCGCCGAGCGACCAGTTGCCAAGCATCTCGAAAAAGGTCGTGTGGCGGTTGTCGCCGACCTCTTCAATATCCACCGACCGGAATGCCTTCTGGGAATCGGCGATCCGCGTTCCCTCGGGATGATTTTCCCCCAGCAGATACGGGACCATCGGCTGCATGCCGCTTCCCGTAAAGAGCGTGGTCGGATCGTTCTCCGGCACGAGGGATGCGGACGGAATGATCGCGTGTCCGCGGGCTTTGTAAAACTCAAGATATTTTTGGCGGATCTCCGAAAGGGTCATAAAAAAAATTATTCTTGATTTTACCATAAAACCGAACTGGGCCTAACCATCCGCAACCGGGTATGGTCATTTTCCGTAACCTGAGCGGAAATGAGGATAAAATGCGCGAGCTGCATTTTCCGAATTAAAGCGGGTTACGAAAAATGACTATACCAGGTTCTCGAACCCTTCGAGCGCTGCCGCCTTGCCGTGCTCGCGGATCTTATCAAGCGCTTTCGCCTCAATCTGCCGGATACGTTCGCGCGTCACGCCGAAGGCCTTGCCGACCTCCTCGAGCGTATGGCTCACGCCGTCCTCAAGGCCGAAGCGCATCTTGAGGATCTGCTGTTCGCGCTCCGAAAGATCGATCATGATCTCCTGGATCAGATCGCGAACCATTGCGCGCGCCGTGGATTGGGCCGGTGACGGATTCTTCTCGTCCGGAATGAAATCTGACAGCGTGGAATCGTCCTCGTCCCCCACCGGCATCTCGATGGAAAGCACCTCCTGCGAGATCTTCTGGATATGGCGGACCTTGTCCACGTCAATGCCCATCTCCGCGGCGACCTCCTCGGCGAGCGGATCGCGGCCGAGCTCCTGGATCAGCTGGCGCCGCACCTGGGTGTACTTGGAGATCGTTTCCACCATGTGCACCGGAATACGGACCGTGCGGGACTGATCGGCGAGCGCACGGGTGATCGCCTGGCGGATCCACCACGTCGCATAGGTGGAGAATTTGAAACCGCGCCGGTAATCGAATTTTTCCACGGCACGCGACAGGCCGATGTTTCCCTCCTGCACCAGGTCAAGAATGGAAAGATGCGGCGTGCGGTTCACGTAGCGTTTCGCAATGGATACCACGAGGCGGAGGTTCGCCTTCATGAGGCGCTGCCGCGCCTCTTCATCGCCGCGTTCCGCGCGCTTCGCAAGATCGCGCTCCTCGTCCTTCGTAAGGAGCGGCGTTTTGCCGATCTCCTTCAGGTACATCTGCACCGCATCCGGGACATCATTGCCGAGGTCCACATTTTCATCGAACAGTTCTTCTTTCTTTTCATCCTTCGAAAAATCAATGAGGGCGCTGGTCTCAATGATCTTGATGCCGGCGCTCTCCAGACGGTCATAGATCTCATCGAGCAGCTTGACGTCATCCTCGATCTTCGGGAAGTAATAGAGGATCTCGTTGTCCGTCACGAAACCGCGCGGGCGTCCGCGTTCGATGAGTTCCTTGATCTCGTTGCTCTCCGCCTTTCCGCCGGCGGCCTTCACGGCCTTCTTCCGTACCGCTTTCTCTTTCTGCTTCCGCGCGGGATGCGCCGTCTTTGCCCGAACCGTCTTCGGAACGGCCTTCTTCACGGTCTTTTTCTTTTTGGCGGCCACGGTTTTTTTCGATTTTTTTAATGTCTTTTTCATGGGCGGATCTTTAAGGTAATACCTCTCTAGGCCTCAATTATGAACTATTTCTTAAAAAAAGTACAGCGTTCTCGCCTTGCCAAACGGAGCTGCCGCGCGATATGATAGTCACATTATGGCAGCTCCGAACAAGATCATCATGGAGATACGCGGCGGCGCCGGCGGCGATGAGGCCGCCATTTTCGCGGGCGACCTGGCGCGCATGTACCAGCGCTACGCCGCAAAGCGCGGCTGGAGCTTCACCATCCTTGACCGGAACGAAACTTCGCTCCAGGGATACAAATCGCTCGTCGCCGAGATCAAGGGCGAGGGCGTCTACGATGCATTCCGGAACGAATCCGGCGTCCATCGCGTCCAGCGCGTTCCCGCCACCGAACGTTCCGGGCGGGTGCACACCTCCACGGCATCGGTCGCCGTGCTTCCCATCGTGGAAGCCCGCGAGGTCGCGATCAATCAGGGCGATCTTGAGGTGACGTTCTCGCGCGCCGGCGGTCCCGGCGGACAGAACGTGAACAAGGTTGAGACCGCCGTCCGGATCCTCCATAAGCCGACTGGCATCGTCGTGGCCTCACGCGAAGAGCGCTCGCAATACGCCAACCGCGAAAAAGCCATGGACATCCTTCGCGCAAAGCTCTATGAGATCGAACAGCTGAAAGCGACCGGCAACATCACCGATCTCCGCCGAGAACAGGTTGGTTCCGGCGATCGTTCGGAAAAGATCCGCACCTATAATTTCCCCGATGACCGCATTACCGACCACCGCATCGGAAAGAAATGGCACAATATAGAAAAGATCATGGAGGGCAATATGGACCCGATCGTCGAAGCTTTCGCGAAGAACGGCGGCAGTGCATAGAAAAAACCACCTCGATGCCGAGCGAATATCCCAAACTGGTCCGCGACCGCATTCCGGAGATCATCAAAGAGGATACCGGCATGGAGCCGGAATGCCGTACGCTTTCCGATGACGCAGAATTCCTCGAAGCTCTCCTTCAAAAAGCCGTGGAAGAGGCATCCGAACTGCGCCATTCCTCCGAGACCGGCGATCTTGAAGAAGAGCTGGCGGACCTCTCCGAGGTCATCGACGCCATCCTCGCCCTGAAGGGCAGAGTCACCGAAGACATCCGCAAGATCCAGGAGCAAAAGCGCGAAAAGCGCGGCGGTTTTGAAAAGCGCATTCTCATGCAGGAACCTCCGCGACGGTAACGCTCTGCAGTACGTCCCCCTCCGGGCTGAACAGGAATTCGGCCCGTATTTTTTTGCCCGCAAGCACGAGCGGCACCCAGTGCGGATCATCAACCCACATCGATCCGAACGGAAGCTCTTCGATAAGATACCACTCCGGACGCATTTCTTCGGACTCGGACGGTTCCCCTGACCATTCCTCGGCAACGAAGATCCGGCAAAAATTGTCCCAGTCGGGATTTTCGTGAAAGCGGAATGTAAGTTCGCCGGCATCGCGCAGGTCGCCGGCAAGAACATCGATACCCGCCTCCTCCTTTACCTCGCGGACGGTCGCGGCCAGCACATCCTCGCCGGGCGCGAGCTT
>DAIBYH010000033.1 GCA_027424065.1 Candidatus Parcubacteria bacterium
TCATTAAAGGAGCGCGCGAGCACAACCTGAAGAACCTCAACCTCGAGATCCCACGGGATAAGATGGTGGTGTTCACGGGCCTGTCCGGGTCGGGGAAATCGAGCCTTGCGTTCGATACGATCTTCGCGGAGGGCCAGCGCCGCTACATTGAATCGCTCTCCGCCTATGCGCGGCAGTTTTTGGGACGGCTCGATAAGCCGGATGTGGACGACATCGAGGGCCTGTCACCGGCCATTTCCATAGATCAAAAAAGCCATTCCGCGAACCCGCGGTCAACGGTGGCGACCATCACGGAGATCTACGACTATCTCCGGGTCTTTTTTGCGCGCGGCGGAACACCGTTCTGCCCGCGCTGCGGCCGCGAGATCAAAAAGCTGACGACCGAAGAGATCGTGGACATTGCCATCCAGATCGCGAAGCAGCAGGGCGGATCGTCCACATCAGGAAAGAAGGCCGTTGTCGGTAAGAATCTCGTGATCCTCGCGCCGGTGGTGCGCGGCCGGAAAGGGGAATACTACCAAATGCTCTATGATTTCCTGAATGCGGGATTCACGGAGGTGCGCGTGGACGGGAAGTATCGCTCGCTTCGCGAGCGCATCGAGCTCGGGCGCTACAAGACGCATACCATCGATCTGGTGGTGGACCGGTTACCGGCAAGCATGGACTTCAAAGAGAAAGACAACCGGCTCCGGCTTTCCGAAGCGATCGAATCGGCATTGAAGTACGGCGCGAGCGTCGTGACGGTCATTGCCGACCAGGAGGTCTCGCTGTCCGCACAGTTCACCTGTCCGCACGACGGGTTTTCGTTCCCCGAGATCGAACCGCGCCTTTTCTCGTTCAACAGTCCGTACGGCGCCTGTCCCGAGTGCCATGGCATCGGAACGAAGGACATCTGGTCGGAAGAGATCTGCCCCGTGTGCAACGGGAAGCGTTTACGGGAAGAGAGTCTGAACGTTCTGATCGACAGTAAGAACATCGCGACCGTGACGGCGTTCTCCATCGAAGATGCCTATGCATTCTTTTCTTCACTGAAATTCAAAACGCCCTCCCAGGCGGAGGTTGCCGAAGCGCCGCTCCGCGAGATCAAGAACCGCCTGAAGTTCATGATGGATGTCGGCTTGGAATACCTGACGCTCGACCGGAAATCAGGAACGCTCTCGGGCGGCGAGGCGCAGCGCATCCGGCTGGCCTCTCAGATAGGTTCCCGGCTCGTGGGAACGCTCTATATCCTTGACGAACCGACGATCGGCCTGCACCAGCGCGACAACGCAAAACTGATCCAGACCCTCAAAGATCTTCGCGATCTCGGCAACACCATCGTGGTCGTGGAGCACGATGAGGATACGATCCGCGAATCGGATTATCTTGTGGATATCGGACCGGGCGCGGGCGTGCATGGCGGCAAGGTTGTGGCTGCCGGACCGATGCCGGCGCTCGTGAAGGACACGAACCAGGATTCGCTCACGCTCCAGTATCTGCGCGGCAAGAAGTTCATCGAGGTTCCGCGGGACCGCCGGCGCGTGGATGCGAAGCAGGATTTTCTGAAGATCCGCGGCGCATATGCGAACAATCTGAAGAACGTGGATGTCGACATCCCGTTGCGGCGTTTCACCGCCGTGACCGGCGTTTCCGGTTCCGGAAAATCCAGCTTGGTCTACGACGTGCTCTACAAGGCAGTTGCGGATAAATTGAATCACGCAAATTATAAGGCGGATAACCATAAATCCATCCTGGGACTTGAGTATCTGAACCGTATCATCAACATCGACCAAGCGGCCATCGGCAGGACGCCGCGCTCCAATCCCGCGACCTATGTCGGCGCGTGGACGCATATCCGGGATCTTTTTGCCGCAACGGAGGACGCCCGTGTGCGCGGCTATAAGCCGGGTCGTTTCAGTTTCAATGTTCCCGGCGGCCGCTGCGAAAATTGCGAAGGCCATGGCACGATCGCCATCGAGATGCATTTCCTGCCGACGATCTACGTGACCTGCGATATCTGCAAGGGCAAGCGGTTCGATCGCGAGACGCTCGAGGTGGAATATAAAGGGAAGAATATTTATGAGATCCTTCGGATGACCGTGGAGGAAGCCGTTGAATTCTTCGGGGATATCCCGTGGCTCCATGAGAAGTTTTCCATTCTGGAAGAGGTCGGCCTGGGCTATTTGGAACTTGGACAGTCCGCAACGACGCTCTCGGGCGGCGAGGCGCAGCGCATCAAGCTGTCTGCCGAGCTCGGCAAGCGCGATACGCGTCGTACGCTCTACCTGCTTGATGAACCGACGACCGGGCTCCATTTCGCCGATGTTGACCAGCTGATCAAGGTGCTGCAGCGGCTCGTGGATCGGGGGAATACCGTCGTCGTGATCGAGCATAATCTGGACATCATCAAGACCGCCGACTGGGTCATCGATCTCGGTCCGGAAGGCGGCGCCCGCGGCGGAACGATCGTCGGCGTCGGAACGCCGGAAGATATTGCGCGCCGCAAGGGAAGCTTCACCGGAGAGTATCTGCGAAAGATGCTTGCGTAGCGCGCCGCGCCGGCGAAGATTTTTTCAAGTTTGCATTTTCTTCGGGACTTTCCTATAATTCATTTCCATGAGGCGTCATCCAGGCCTTTTCCTTGCAGTCATCGTCCTCGTTGCCATTGCGGCAGCGGTGTTCGTGTATCCGAAATATCTCGGCGCGAAGGTCCTGCCGTGGCGCTTGGGGCTCGATCTTGTCGGCGGTACGCATCTGGTCTACCAGATCGATCTTTCGCAGGTTCCGGCGTCCGATCAATCGTCCGTCGTTGCGGGCCTCCGGGATGTCATCGAAAAACGCGTTAACCTGTTCGGCGTCAGTTCGCCGCAGGTCTATATCGCACAGTCGGGAAATAACGCCCAATTGGACGTCGATCTCGCAGGCATCAAGAACGTCACTGATGCCATCAATCAGATCGGCCAAACGCCGCTTTTGGATTTCGCCGAGGTCCAGCAGAACGGTTCTTCCACGCAGTTCGTGCCGACGAACCTTACCGGCCAGTATGTGACGGGTGCGCAGCTGACCTTTGATCAGACGACGGGCGCGCCGCAGGTCCAGATCACTTTCAATAGCCAGGGTTCCGATATCTTCAGCCGCATGACGGCCGCGAACATCGGGAAGCCGCTCGCGATCTTCCTTGATGGCAATCTGATCGAGGAACCGACCGTGCAGCAGCAGATCACGGGCGGGACGGCGCTCATTACGGGTAATTTCACGGTGAGTTCGGCGAAAACGCTCGTTGAGCGGTTCAATGCGGGTGCGCTGCCGGCGCCGATCAAGCTGGTGAATCAGCAGACGGTCTCCGCCACGCTCGGCAACAATTCTCTGAAGGAAGTGATCTTTGCGGGCCTTCTCGGAACGCTCCTCGTGATCCTGTTCATGCTGTTCTACTACCGCCTGTTCGGTTTCTTTGCGGCCTGCGCGCTCATTATCTATGTTGCGCTCACGCTCGGCATTTTCAAACTCCTCGGCATCACGATGGATCTTGCCGGTATTGCCGGTTTCGTGCTGACGATCGGCATGGCCGTCGACGCGAACATTCTTACCTTTGAGCGTATCAAGGAAGAGCAGAAGCGCGGCCTGCCGCGGATATCCGCCGTCGAAGAGGGATTCCGCCGCGCGTGGCCGTCCATCCGCGACTCGAACACGTCCACCATCATCACGGCGATCATCCTGTACTACTTCACTTCCAGCTTCGTTCAGGGATTCGCCCTGACGCTCCTCATTGGCGTGCTCGTAAGCTTGTTCAGTGCCATTACGACGACGCGGCTTTTCCTGCGGGTCTATGAGCATATGGGCGAAAAGAAAACGGCGAACCGGACGGCATAACTCTCATTCATTCCTATCATGTTGAACATCGTGGGTCACAGAAAGATATGGTTTACGATCTCCGCAATTCTGGTCGGCGCGGCGATCATCGCCATGGTCCTCTTCGGATTCAAGCTGAATGCCGATTTCCAGGGCGGTACGCTCTGGCAGTTCTCGCTCCCGGGCGCGAACGCATCCCTGTCATCGGTGCAGCAATTCTTCTCGTCAAATCTCCACATTTCAGGCGCTTCGGTCAGCACGGATGGCGGAACAGACTCCTTCATCGCGCGATTCGATGCCATTGACGAGGCGACCCACCAGGCGGACATCGCGGCCCTGAAGGCCCAGTGGCCGTCTTTCACGGAATTGAGCTTCCAGTCCATCGGTCCGTCGGTCGGCGCGGCGCTCAAGCGGAACGTGATGATCGCCATCATCCTCGTTCTGATCGGCATTTCGCTCTACATTGCATTTGCATTCCGCAAGGCGTCGCGACCGGTCAGCTCCTGGAAGTACGGTTGGATCACGCTTCTGACGTTGATCCATGACGTTTCCATTCCGGCAGGCATGCTTGCGATCCTTGGAAGATTCAAGGGCATACAGATCGATACGAACACGGTCGTGGCGCTTCTCGTCGTCATGGGCTTCTCGGTCCATGATACGATCGTCGTTTTCGACCGCGTCCGCGAAAATCTGCTCCTCCGCCGAGGCAAGGAGAAATTCGCCGATATCGTGAATGACAGCGTGAATCAGACGCTCGCGCGTTCCATCAATACTTCGGTAACGCTGATCCTCGTGCTCCTTGCGCTCTACTTCGTGGGCCCCATGAACCTGTCTTACTTTATTCTGACACTCCTGGTCGGCGTCGTGACCGGTATCTATTCTTCCATTTTCATCGCAAGCCCGCTTCTTGTGGCCGTGAGCCCCAAGGAATAAGCGTCCGCCTGCGGCATCTTTTCCCATGCGCACGAAGATCGTTGCTACGATAGGCCCTGCGTCCGCTGCGAAGACCGCTATCCGTCGCATGACGGCAGCGGGAATGAACATCGCCCGTTTGAATTTTTCGCACGGCACCCACGATGCCTTCGCGGGATGGATCGCGGAGATCCGTTCTGCGGCGCGTCACGAGAAGCGTAAGGTGGAGATCCTTCAGGATCTCCAGGGCCCGCGCATCCGCGTCGGCGAACTTCCGCCGGAAGGCCGCCGTCTGGAGGAGGGGGAGATAGTGCTCTTTACGACGAAGCGGAACGATGACGGGGGTATTTTCATCGATCATGCCCGGCTGCATCTTGAGATCCATCGCGGCGATCCGCTGTACCTCGCGAACGGCGACATGGAGCTCATTGTCGAACGGGTCCGTGAGAGTCGTATCGCGGCGCGCGTGATTCGTGCGGGAATCCTGCACTCCCGGAAGGCCGTCAACGTGCCGCGGACGCGGCTGTCCAATTCGGGTCTTACCGCGAAAGATATCCGCGACGTAAAATTCGGCCTTGCGCAGGGCGTCGATTCGGTCGCGATCTCATTCGTGCAGACCGCCGAAGACGTGCAGAAGCTGCGGAAGATCGTCGGTACCAAGGCAAAGATCATTTCCAAAATAGAGACCTCGCTCGCACTCGAGAACATTGATGCCATCATCCGCGCTTCGGACGCCATTATGATCGCCCGCGGCGATCTTGGCATTGAGATTCCCATCGAGACCGTTCCCTCGGTCCAGAAGAACCTCATCCGCCACGCTCAGTGGTACGGAAAGGGGACCATCACGGCGACGCAGATGCTCTTGTCCATGGTCGACCATGCGCGTCCGACCCGCGCCGAGGTGTCCGATGTCGCGAATGCGGTCTGGGACGGTACTGATGCCGTAATGCTTTCGGACGAGACCGCGAGCGGCAAATATCCCGTGGAGTCGCTTCGCATGATGGCGCGCATCGTCCATGAGGCGGAGTCGTTCTCTCTTTCGCGCCCGAACCCGCTCGGTTAGGAACAGACCCCCGGGGAACGTGGTATGATGTCCTTATGGCTGGAACGCACGAAAAACCTGTCCGGGTGCGGATGGCGCCGAGTCCGACGGGGCATTTGCACCTCGGAACTGCGCGCACCGCGCTCTTCAATTGGCTCTTTGCCCGCCAGCGCGGCGGTGTTTTTGTGCTCCGCATAGAGGATACGGACGTCGAGCGTTCAAAGAAGGAGTACGAAGAGGAGATTTTGGAAGGACTTGCCTGGCTCGGTATCACCTGGGACGAAGGACCGGATGTTGGCGGGCCATATGGCCCGTATCGGCAGAGCGAGCGCAAAGAGATCTATAAGAGATATCTCGCACAACTTCTTGAAAAGAAAGAGGCCT